>JAAZBK010000160.1 GCA_012513855.1 Acidimicrobiales bacterium | reverse complement strand
GGGTTGGGGGCGCGTGGTGTCGTGGTGCGACCTGTGGTGCCCCGAACCTGTGGAGGCACCGGTGGGGGATGGTGAGCGGGGAACCGGGGATCAGCGGGCGGCGCGGGGCTTGGCCACCAGGTCGACGCCGGTCGACGGGGCGTGGGTGGCCCGGAGCTGCCCGCACGCCGCGTCGATGTCGGTGCCGCGGGTTCGCCTCACGGTGGCGTTGATGCCCAGATCCTGGAGCTGCTCGGCGAACCGCCGGACCCGCTCCGGCGGAGTGCCCCGGACCGGATAGCCCGGCGTCGGGTTCAGCGGGATCAAGTTGACGTGGGCACGCAACGGCCGGGCGTAGTCGGCCAGTTCCCGGGCGTGGCGGTCGGTGTCGTTGACGTCGGCGATCAGTGCCCACTCGAAGGAGAGCCGGCGGTGGGTGGCGTCGACGTAGTCGTGGCACGCGGCGGCCAGCACGTCGAGCGGGTAGCGCTTGTTGATCGGTACCAGTTCGTTGCGCTCAGCGTCGTTGGCGAGGTGGAGCGACACCGCCAGGTTCACGGGCAGCGATGCTTCGGTGAGCCGCTTGATGCCCGGAACCACGCCGACCGTCGAGAGGGTCAGGTGGCGGGCGCCGAGCCCGATGTCGCGGTGGATCCGCTCCACCGCCTCCCAGGTGCGGTCGAAGTTGGCGAAGGGCTCGCCCATGCCCATGAACACCACGTTCGAGAGCCGTTGCCCGTCGGCCGCTGCCCGCGAGCGGGCCCTCACCACCTGTTCGACGACCTCGCCGGTGGTGAGGTGCCGGTCGAAGCCGGCCTGGCCGGTGGCGCAGAAGCTGCACGCCATGGCGCAACCGGCCTGCGACGACACGCAGACCGTGGCGCGGTCTGGGTAGCGCATCAGCACCGTCTCGATCTGGCGACCGTCGTGGAGGGTCCACAGCCACTTCACGGTGTCGCCGGCGTCGCTCACCGACTCGGCGGCCAGTTCGAGGGCGGGAGGCAGCTCCTCGCTCACCCGGGCCCTCAGGGCCTTGGGGACGTTGCTCCAGTCCTGCGGATCGGTGCCGTGCGCGTAGAGCCCCTCCCACACCTGGTCCTGGCGGTAGCGGGGCTCCCCGGCCAGCAGCTCGGCCAGATCCTCACGGCGGAGGTCGTAGCGGCTCCGCCTCATCGTGCTTCCGTGGCGGGTTCGGCTGCGGGCGGCTGGGTGTACAGCCGGCGACGGCGGTGGACCGTGAACCCGAGGCGGTCGTACAAGCGCCTCGCCGGCTCGTTGGTGGCGTCGACGAAGAGGACGGCGGTGGCGATGTCGCCAGCAGCCAGGTGGTCGAGGCCGGCGAGAACGAAAGCCGGACCCAGTCCCTCGCCCCGGTGCCTCGGGTCGACTCCGATCACGTAGATCTCGCCGAGGGCTTCGTCTCCGCCGGGCTCCGCGGGGTGCACCTTGGTCCAACAAAACCCCGACATCTCCCCGGCGGCGGCGCTCCCGTCCGGTTCGTCGGCCACCAGGAACCCGGCGGCGTCGAACCAGGGCTCGGCCATGCGGGCAGCCAACGTGCCGGCGTCCTCGGCCCCTTGGTCGGGGTGGCCCGCGAACGACCGGTTGTTGACCCGGATCCAGGCGTCGTCGTCGGCGCCGGGGACGAACGCCCGGGTCACGATGTCGGGAGCGCTGGAGCGCTCGGGGTGGTCGGCTTCCACCGGCAGCGGTCGCCGCATCTGCAGGAGGTCGCGCCGCTCGGTGAAGCCGGCCGCATCGGCCACGGCCTCGGGGCGAGGGTCGAGATCGTGGGCCGGGTGGTCGGCCGCGATGTGCAGGGAGATGCCCTGGGGTCGCAGCTCCTCGGCCAGGGCGACGACCTCGTGTGCAGCGGCTTCGAGGTGCTCCTGGGCGACGTGGTCGAGCAGTTCGACCTCGGCGGAGCCGCCGCGCGCGTGCCAGCGGATGGTCGACGGCGGCGGGTCGGCTGGGTCGGGGAGCGGCTGCGGCACGAGTCGACGCTACCGCTGACAGCCCGGCATCCACCGGGGTGCGTCCTGGTTAGCGTGATGAGCCATGGCCAGACCACGTACCGCCGCCGGACGAGCGAAGCGGACCAACGAACGACTGAAGGTCGAGTACCCGGGAACCGCGGTCGACCTCTGCGAGCTCGACCACTCGAACTCCTTCGAGCTGCTCACGGCCACGATCCTGTCGGCCCAGAGCACCGACGTTCAGATCAACAAGGTCACGCCCGCGCTGTTCGCCCGCTACCCCACGCCCCACGACC
Source organism: Acidimicrobiales bacterium (assembly GCA_012513855.1). GTDB lineage: Bacteria > Actinomycetota > Acidimicrobiia > Acidimicrobiales > Iamiaceae > Aquihabitans. Next base: position 8,412 of record JAAZBK010000160.1, on the reverse strand, counting down.
TCGCCGCCGCCGATCCGGCCGAGGTCGAGGTGCTCGTCCGGTCGACCGGCTTCTACAAGAACAAGACCAAGAGCATCATCGGCATGGCCAACGCCCTCGTCGACCGCTTCGGCGGCGCTGTGCCCACCTCGATGAAGGACTGGGTCACTGTGCCGGGAGTGGGACGCAAGACGGCGAACGTGGTCCGCTCGGTGGCCCAGGGCCTGCCGGGACTGCCCGTCGACACCCACGTGCTGAGGTTGTCGAAGCGGCTGGAGCTGACCGCCGAGACGGACCCGGTGAAGGTCGAGATGGCGCTCAACCCGATGGTCCCGGCTGCCGAGCGTGGGACGTTCAGCCTGCGGGTGATCCTCCACGGGCGGCGGGTCTGCTTCGCCCGCAAACCGGCCTGTGACTCCTGCGTCCTGGCCGACTTCTGCCCCTCGGCGGGGATCGTGTGAGCACCTCGACGGGGCGTGGATCGGGTGCCTGACACCGTGTCCGCGCCGCGGTGACCGATGTCACCGCCAGGAACGACAAAAACCCGTCAGGTTGAGGTTTCAGTCGCGAACCGGATGTGTAGAGTCATAGCCACAGACCAGGTTCCCGCCACCTGGTTGGACGCGACGCCGGGATCCGCCGCCTGGTGTCGCTGCACCGCCGCCCTTCGGGGCGGCGGTGCTGTTTTTCCAGCCGGACGCACCGTGGCAGGCGCAACTGCGGCGCCGGCGGCCGACGTGCCCGAATCGGCAGGCGGAGGCTGCAGGGAGTTGACTGGCGGCCATGTCGTCGCTCCACCACGCTCGGGTCTCGTCGTTGGCGTCCGCGGTCGATGAGCTGGCGGGCCTCGCCGGTGAGCTGGCCGCCGCCCTCGAAGGCGGCGCCACGGGCGAGGCGTCGGTGGCGCTGTACGAGGCCGAGCGCTCGCTGAACATGGCGGGTCGGGCCGTCGAGCGCGCCAAGCGCTCTCTGGGTCAGCCCTGACGGCCAGATCTTCGGGGCCACGGCAGGGGAGAGCGCCGGTCGTCGGTCACGGTGGTCCGAACCGGCTTCTGAGCCCCGATGAACGGCCGATAGCCTCGGCCTCCGTGCTGAACCGTCTCGATCTCCGTGGTGCGGGTACCGACCTGCGTGGTCGCCTCCCCAGGCCGGCCCAGGCCACCGAGGGTCCGGTGGCCGCGGTGAAGGAGATCCTCGCCCAGGTGAAGGCCGGCGGTGATGCCGCGGTTCTCGACCTCACCGAGCGCTTCGACGGCGTCCGGCCCAACCTCCGCGTCGAGCCGGCCGCCATCGCCGCGGCGCTCGAGCGGATTGACCCCGAACTGCGCTCGGCGCTGGAGACGGCAGCGGCGGGGATCGCCGACTTCCACCGCACCCAGGTGGTGGCCGACCACACCTACGAGCGCGACGGCATCGTGGTCCGGGGGCGCAAGGTCGCGGTGGACAGGGCCGGGTGCTACGTCCCCGGTGGCCGGGCCATATATCCCAGCACCGTGCTCATGACCGCCATCCCGGCCAAGGTGGCCGGCGTGGCCGAGGTCGTGCTGTGCGTGCCACCCGACTCCACCGGCACGGTCCCCACCGTCACGCTCGCGGCCGCGGCCATCGCCGGGGTCGACGAGGTCTACGCCGTGGGTGGCGCCCAGGCCGTCGGCGCCATGGCGTACGGCACCGAGACGGTCCGCCCGGTCGACGTCATCGTCGGCCCCGGCAACGTCTACGTCGCCATCGCCAAGCGAGAGGTGGCCGGCCTGGTCGGCGTGCCGTCGTCGTTCCCCGGTCCCTCCGAGGTGGTGGTGATCGCCGACGACACCGCCCCCGTAGACCTGGCGGCCGTCGACGTCATCCTCCAGGCCGAGCACGGCCCGGGCGGGCTCGCGTGGCTGATCTCGTGGTCGGAGACCGCGCTCGACGCCATCGACGCCGAGATCGCCGCCCAGGTCGCGGTGGCGCCCCGCAAGGACGACATCACCTCCACCTTCGCCGAAGGCGGCTACGCCGTGCTGTGCGACTCGCCCGAGCAGGCGGTGGCGGTGTCGAACCTGATCGCCCCCGAGCACCTGGAGATCATCACCGCCGACCCCGAGGCCCTGGTGCCCATGGTGCGCCACGCCGGCGCCGTCTTCTGCGGTCCCTGGTCTCCGGCATCGGTCGGCGACTACGTGGCCGGCCCGAGCCACGTCCTGCCCACCGACGGAACCGCCCGCTTCGGATCCGCGCTCACCGTCAGCGACTTCGTGAAGGACGTCCACGTGATCACCCTCGACCAGCCCGCGCTGGAGAAGGCCGCGCCGGTGGTGGCCGCCATCGCCGACGCCGAGGGCCTGGCCGCCCACGCCGAGAGCGTGCGGCGCCGTCTCGGCCGGGAGCGCTGAGGTGGGCCGCATCCAGCCGCGCGACAGCGTGGCGCTCATGGATGGCTACCACTCGCCCCAGGTCGAGGTCGACGTCCGGCTGAACACCAACGAGTCGCCGGTGTCGCCGCCGCCTGGCTTCGTGGAGGCGCTGGCAGCCGAGGTCGCCCGGGTCGACTGGCACCGCTACCCCGACAGGGGCGCATGGGAGCTTCGCAGCCGGATCGGCGCCCTCCACGGCGTCGGACCGGAGCAGGTGTTCGCGGCCAACGGCTCCAACGAGGTGCTCCAGACGCTGTCGCTCACCTACGGCGGGCCGGGCCGGAACGTGGCCGTGTTCGAGCCCACCTACGCGCTCCACTCCCACATCGCCCGCATCACCGGCACCGGCGTGGCGGAGGGCGAGCGGGCCGCCGACTTCAGCCTCGACCTCGACGTGGTGCGTTCGGTGGTGGCCGCCTCGCAGCCCGCCATCACCTACCTGTGCTCACCCAACAACCCCACCGGGATGGTCGAGACCCGCCAGACGGTCGAGGAGGTGCTCGGCCTCGTCCCCGGACTGCTGGTGGTCGACGAGGCCTACGGGCAGTTCGCCCCGTGGTCGGCGCTCGAACTGGTTGACGAGGAGACCCCGCTGGTCGTCTCCCGCACCTTCTCCAAGACCTGGTCGATGGCCGCGGCCCGCCTCGGCTACCTGATCGGACCTTCCTGGGTGGTGGCCGAACTGGAGAAGGTGGTGCTGCCGTACCACCTCGACTCCATGAAGCAGGCGGCCGGCACCATCGCTCTGGACTACCTGGCCGAGATGGAGGAGCGGGTGGCCCAGCTCACCGAGGAGCGAGGTCGGCTGGAGGCGGCGCTGCGCGAGCTGCCGTGCGACGTCTGGCCCTCGGGTGCCAACTTCGTGCTGTTCCGACCTCGAACGGTCGACGGCGCCGAGGTTTGGAAGAAGTTGGTCGACCGGTCGGTTCTGGTTCGTAACTGCTCCTCCTGGCCTCGCCTCGAAGGGTGTCTGCGCGTCACCATCGGCACCAGCCACGAGGACGACCGCTTCCTCGACGCGCTCCGGGAGATCCTCACATGACCACCTCACCGTCCTCCGCCAAGCCGGCCCGCACCGCCAGCCGCGAGCGGACCACCAAGGAGACGTCGATCCGCATCAGCCTCGACGTCGACGGACCGAACGGGGTGGTGAACGTGTCGACCGGCCTGCCGTTCTTCGACCACATGCTGGACCAGATCGGTCGCCACGGCGGCTTCGACCTCACCGTCGACGCCAAGGGCGACATCCACGTCGACGGTCACCACACCGTCGAGGACGTGGGCATCCTCCTGGGCGAGACCTTCCGCGAGGCGTTGGGCGACAAGGCCGGCGTGCGTCGGTTCGCGTCCGGTCTCTTCCCGCTCGACGAGGCGCTGATCGAGGTGGCCGTGGACCTGTCGGGGCGGCCCTGGGTGTCCTACGACGTGCCGTTCGGCGAGGTCCTGCCGCTCGGCGACCCGCCGTTCAACCCGGAGATGGCTGAGCACTTCTGGCAGAGCTTCGCCACCTCGGCCGGGATCACCCTCCACGTCAACAAGAAGGCCGGGGTCAACACCCACCACGTGGTCGAGGCCACCTTCAAGGGCGTCTCGCGCTGCCTGCGCGACGCCGTGAGGGTGGAGGGCACCGCGGTCCCGTCCACCAAGGGCACCCTGACCGGCACGGCCGATGCCTGACGCCCCGGCCCCGACGGAGCCCCCGGGCGAGCGTCCGCTGGTAGCGGTGCTCGACTACGGCATCGGCAACCTGCGCTCGGCGCAGAAGGCCCTCGAGCGGGTGGGCGCCGATGCCCGGCTCACCGCCGACCACGGGCTGATCGCCGACGCGGTGGGCGTCGTGATGCCCGGCGTCGGCGCGTTCGGCCGCTGCATGGACGCCCTGCGCCACGCGGGTCTGGCCGACCTGGCCCACGAGGCCGCCTCGGCGGCAGCGGCGGGGGAGGGCCGGCCGTTCCTGGGCGTGTGCGTGGGCCTCCAGATGCTCTTCGACGGCTCCGACGAGAGCCCCGACACCAAGGGCCTCGGTGTGGTCGGCGGGCGCGTGCGCCTGTTGCCCGAAGGGGTGAAGCGCCCGCAGATGCAGTGGAACACGCTGAAGTGGGCGCGGCCCACGGCGATCAGCGACGGCTTGTCCGACCCGGCGTGGGTGTACTTCGTCCACTCCTACTGGGCGCAGCCCGACGACCCGGCCGACGTGGTGGCCATCTGCGACTACGGCACCACGGTCACCGCCGCGGTCGAGCGCAACCGCCTGTGGGCCACCCAGTTCCACCCGGAGAAGTCGGCCGCCAACGGCCTCCGCATGCTCCAGAACTTCGTCGCCTCCTGCGCGTCCTGGAGCCCTCGCGGCTGAGCCTTCCGCCGCTGGGTCTCCCGACGCGGGAGCACCGTTCCAGAGTGGCGATGCTGGGGCACCGTTCCAGACTGGCGATGCGAGGTGGCCGCAGTCAGATGTTGGTCTGCTCGGGAGGAACCGTCGGGTCTAGGGAGATCGCGGTGCGGATCTCGTTGCCGGCGGGTTCGGTTCCGGCCGGACGGTGCGGCAGCTGGTAGCTGATCATCGACAGCGAACCCATGGAGTAGCCGTCGACCATCACCGACGCCGGCTCGCCCGACGCCGCGGCCAGGCCGGCCAGGTAGAGCATCGGGATGAAGTGGTCGGGCGTGGGAGATGCCATGGCGTAGTCGGGGTGGTGGGCCAGCGACGGGGCCCGGCTCGGGTCGGTGGTGAGGATCTCCCGGGCCGCGTCGTCGAAGCGCCGGTTCCAGTCGAAGGCGGCATCGGGGTTCCCCCAATCGACCCGGCGGAGGTTGTGCACCACGTTGCCGCTGCCGATCACGAGCACGCCCTGCTCGCGCAGCGGAGCGAGGGCGGCGCCCAGCTCCAGGTGGTAGTCGAACGGCTTCTGGGCGTTGATGGAGAGCTGGACCACCGGGATGTCGGCCTCCGGGAACGCGTGGACCAGCACCGACCAGGTGCCGTGGTCGATGCCCCAGCTGTCGCGATCGAGCCCGACCCACTTGGGCTTGACCAGCTCGGCCAGCTGCTCGGCCACCTCGGTGTGTCCCGGCGCCGGGTAGTCGACCGCGAACAGCTCGTCGGGGAAGCCGTAGAAGTCGTGGATCGTCGGGGGCTGGGCCATCGCCGTCACCGCGGTGGCGTTGATGTACCAGTGGGCCGAGACGCACACGATCGCTCGCGGCTTGGGGCAGGCGAGGCCCCAGCTCTGCCAGGCCTCGGTGAAGCGGTTGCGCTCCAGCGCGTTCATCGGCGATCCGTGTCCGAAGAAGGCGGCGGGCATCACGGAGTTGTCGGCGTCGCTCATGGTCGGTGGCTCCTACCCGCGGTTCGGCTCGACGGCCACGGTACTTGCGCGGTGGACGACCCGCTCCGGCCCCGCTCAACGCGTCTTGGCGGAGGTGTGAGCACCTTGGTCGAACTGTTCGACGGAACTACTCACACCTTGGGTGTGTTCGGGAGGGGAGGTGCGGGGGTCGCGGTCGACGTTGGGTCGGTCCGGCACCCGGATGCGATGATCGGCGGCATGGACCTGTACCCGGCGATCGACCTCCGTGGCGGACAGTGCGTGCGCCTCTACCAGGGCGACTTCGCCCAGGAGACCGTCTACGGCGACGATCCCGTGGCCCAGGCCCGCCTGTTCGCCGACGCCGGGGCGGCGTGGATCCACGTGGTCGACCTCGACGCGGCCCGCACCGGCGAGCCGGTGAACCGCCCGGTGATCGCCTCGATCGCAGACGCGGTTGGCGCGCCCGTCCAGACCGGCGGGGGCGTGCGTGACGACGAGTCCGTCGAGGCGCTCCTCGAGTCGGGTGTCTCCCGGGTCGTCGTGGGAACGGCCGCGCTGGAACGGCCCGACTGGGCCGCCGGGCTCGCCGACCGCTACCCGGGCAAGGTCGCCCTGGGCCTCGACGTGCGCGACCGCGAGGTGGCGGTGCGGGGTTGGGTCGAGGGATCGGGCCGGCAGCTCGCCGAGGTGGCGGCGGAGTTCGACGGTGCGGGCTTCGCCGCCTTCATCGTCACCCAGATCAACGTCGACGGCGCCGGCACCGGCCCGGACCTTCCCCTCTACACGGAGCTGTTGGAGACGTTGGAGACCGACGTGATCGCGTCGGGCGGCGTCGGCTCGGCAGCACACCTCCGGGCGCTGGCCGCGCTGGGCGCCGACACCAAGCCGCTATTCGGGGCCATCGTCGGCAAGGCCCTCTACGACGGCTCGCTCACCATCGACGAAGCCCTGGCCGCCGCCCAGTCCGAGTAGCCCGACGGGGCCGGTGCCGTGCTGGCACCGGCCGTCGACCCTCGGTCAGAACGCCGTTGGTGCCCACAGTTCGTAGGCGCCGATGTCGCAGGCAGCGATGCCGTCGCCGTCGCCGTCGGACGGGCGCGGACCGTAGGGGCCGCGGGCATCGTTGGTGACGTCGGTGCCGCATCCCAGCATGCCTGGGGCGATGACGTCGACCAGCGGAGAACCGGAGCTCGGGAACAGCTCTGTGAGGCCCACCGGCCCGATCCCCTGTTGATCTCCGGTTCCGGTCAGGCCGCATGCGCTGTCGCTGACGGCGTTGGAGCCGAGGGAGCCCGGGAGCCTCCCCGAGCAGGTCACTGCCGAGGTGGTGTCGATGGCCAGGACCGCGGTGGCGGCGATGGTGGTGTTTCCGTAATCGAGGGTCACCAGGCCGCCCTCACCGTCTTCCAGTCCGATCGTCGAGTAGACGATCCAGGCGTCCCCCCGGTTGACGAACGCCGGCTCGACGTCGGGCAGGAGGACGGCGTTGCTGATCATGGCCAGGCCGGTGGAGGACACGTCGATGGCTTCGGCTCCGAGCCGGTTGGCGACCAGCGTCCCGCTGACGGAGATCGAACCGAGGACCTCGACGCCCTCCAGTCGAAGCGACGCGCCCTCGGGCACGGTGAACGAGCCCGAGTCGATGGTGGCGCTGGCACCCGATCCGGTGTCTTCGACGACGACGCGGAGCGAACCGGTGATGGTGGCATCGAACCCGGCGTAGCTGGCCGAGTCGCTACCTGGCAGCGTCACCACCGTCCGGCCAGCGGCGTTGGCCTCCTCGAGGGCTGCTTGCAGCGTGCACGTTCCCGCGGCGGTCTCGCACTCGCCGTCACCGGGCGTGGCGTCGGCACCGGCCGCGTAGCTGTCGACCTGGAACTGAGCTGGTTCGGGCTGTGGGTCGCAGGCGGTGAACGCTCCCGCCCCCAACGCCGCCATAGCCAAGAACCTCATCGAACGTCGCATCTCTGGATTCCTTCCACCGGGTCGATCTCCGACGCAGTCTGGCAGAGGACGCGGTCGGTGGTCGACCGATCTCCCACCGTGCCTGCGGCCCGTTTGGCGGGCGCCTTTGCCGGGTGGTCCGCGTCGGCCACCGGCGTCCGGGGCGATCTCGCTTCCCACGACGGGACCTCCTCGGCTAGCCCGTTGCGATGGGCGATGTGGGCACCTGCGGAGGATCAGGGCTGGAGGGATCGGGGCCACTCGGGCCGCGGTTGCTCGACGAGCTCGCTGCACGTGCCACCGTCTCGCCCGTCGATCGGTTCTTCGACGGCTGGCACGCCAAGGCCGCGCCTGAACTGCCCTTCCGGCGGTGCAACTCCGTGCTCCCGGTGGGCGGGTTGGTGGTAGACCACACCACCCCTGACCTGATCGGTCGACTCGAGGATTGGTACGGCGAGCTCGGCCAGCGCGTCATCGTGGTGATCAGCTCGGCCGAGCCCGGCGCCGATCAGCTCGATCGGTTCCTGGAAGCCCGGGGCTACGACCACGAAGCACCGGTCCACGTGATGACGGCGACGATCCCGTCGGCGGCTCCGTCGGCGGTCACGGCACGGCGCGGCGAGCTGAGCACCGGCCCTCAGGCCGAAGCCGCCCACCTACCTGAGGTGACGGTGACCGACGGGATCGACGAAGCGTGGGCTCGGCGCTACGCGGTGGCCCACGGCGGCGACCGGGTGGCCCGAGCCCGAACCGAGGCCTACGGGCGGATGCTCGTGGCGTTGGGT
>JAAZBK010000159.1 GCA_012513855.1 Acidimicrobiales bacterium | reverse complement strand
CGCTCCTGGGGCTCGCCCGTCAGACCCGGCAGTCGCTCGAACGGATCACGCTCGAGCGGAACGCCGAGCTGGCCGAGACCGACACCTTCGACGGGGCCGTCCGCAGCCTGGCCGCCACGCTCGGCGAATCCGACGACGACACCATCCGCCTTCTCGACCGGCTGGTCGCCCGAGCCGGCACGGCCCGCGACATGGAACGTGACCGAGAACGACTCGCCGAGACCCTCACCGCGGTGCGGCACCTCCACCAGTCGCGGTCCGACGACACCGCGGCCGCTTCCAGCCTCCTCGATGAGCTCGTCGCCGAAGCCGGCGTCACGTCGGTGGCCGAGGCCGAGGAGGCCGTGCGACACATCCGCGAGACCCAGCGGCTCCTCGGCACCATCGACGAAGCGGAGAAGGTCCTCGACCTTCGCTGCGGCGCCCGACGGGACGAGGCGCTCGGGCTGCTGGCCGGCGGTGATCCGCTCGGGTGGCAGACCGAGGGCTTGGAGGTCGAGGCTCAGGTCACGGCGGCCGAGGCCGCTCACGACGGGGCTGCCGCGGAGCTGACCCGGGCCGAGGATGCCCTCGCAGCCACGCTCACGTCGTCCGACGTCCCGGCGCTCCAGTTGCAGGTCGAGTCGCTGAAGGCCCAGCTCGCCGAGGCCGCCGAGGAGTGGGCCGTGCTCTCCGCCGCCCACCGCATGATCGAGGCCACCCGGGAGCGCTACAAGCGGGAACGCCAACCGCTCGTGGTGAAGCGCGCCGCAGCGCTGTTCTCCGACATCACCGACGGCCGCTACGACCGTCTGGTGGTCGACGGCTCCACGATCATGGTGGTCGACACGGCCGGCCGACAGGTCGACGCCGCCGGTCTCAGCCGCGGGACCGTGGAGCAGCTCTACCTCTGCCTGCGCTTCGCCCTGGCCGAACAGCTGGCCACCACGTCGCCGTTGCCGCTTCTCCTCGACGACATCCTGGTGAACAGCGACCCCGGTCGAGCTCCTCGCATGGCCCGCACGATCGGCCAGGTGGCCCAGCGCCAGCAGGTGTTCATGTTCACCTGCCACCCGTGGGTGGTCGAGATGCTCACGAACGAGGTCCCGGCCCACGTGATCGACCTCCCCGCTTCCCGGGCCCGCGCCAACGCCTGACGAGCCTCGCAACAGCCCGACTCGACGACATCGACACGGCGACGGGCGACCACCCGCTCGACCGGTCTCCCCGAGATCGCACGATCGCGATGCTGGGTTTCCTAAGAACTCGCGCTCTCGATGGTCATTGCTCCTGTCGGATCGGAACCTCCGGTCCCGTCCTCAGGAGCCCGCATGACCACCACCTTCACGCCTTCGGACCGCCGGCGCATCACCGCTGCCGCCGTCGCCACCCTCGCCCTCACGGCGTTCCTGGCCGTCCAGGGCTTCGCCTCGGCCGCCGATGCGGCCCTCCCACCGATCGCCAGCACCGAACCCACGCTGGTCCCGGTCGGGCCGGTCGGGCCGGTCGGACCGATCATCCCCAGCGAGCCGTGCCCGGTCACCGGGTGCGACGGCGACGGCGACGGCGACGGCGAACAGATCGAGCCGGCCCCGGCCGATCCGTGCAGTGGGCCGATCAAGCCCGCGGAGTGCAGCCCCGACGGCGGGGGCGGTCCCCTGGCGCCCTCTACGCCGTCCGATGGAGAACCCGACCGCCCGGCTCGCCCCGATCCGTCGGCCCCAGAACCCGGCGACCCCGGCGACCCGGACCACCCCGCTGATCCTGGCCATCCGGGTAGCTCCGACCAGCCCGGTGACCTCCTCACGCCCGGCGACCAGCCGGTGGATCCTCCGGTGGTGGCGACCCCCACCTTCACAGGGTGAGCAGGTCGAGGGCGCTCGGGGGTTGAGATGGGCCCGGCGGGGGTACCTTGCCGTTGCCTTCCCCTGGCCGTCCCCTCCAAGGATCGGAGGTGCGCAACCCGTGGGTCGCGTCCGTCGTTCAACCCCCCACAGCAAGGTGCCGCTCCACCGCTTGGTGCGCGCCAATCCCGAACTGGCCCGCCGCTGGCTG
>JAAZBK010000158.1 GCA_012513855.1 Acidimicrobiales bacterium | reverse complement strand
CCGAGGCGGGCGACGGGGTCGAGCTGTGGGGTCAGGCGTCGCTGCACGACGACGCCGAGACCAAGCACCGCCTGTGGAACGGCGTGTTCGACTACGACCTGAACCTCTTCGCTCCCGGCGGACCGGATGGCTCCCCCGACACGGCCTTCCTCGCGGTTCAGCCAGAGCGAGCGGTCTGGCTGCGCTTCTACGGGATCAACGGCCGCGACACCTGGTCGGCCTGACCGGAGCCGGGAGGACCAGTGGAAGTACAGGCCCTGAGCGACAAGCTCGACATCCAGGAGCTCCTGGCGCGCTACGCGCGTGCGGTCGACACCCACGACTGGGATCTCTACCGGTCCCTGTTCACCAGCGACGCCACCATCGACTACACGTCGGCGGGCGGAATCGCGGGCACGCTCGACGAGGTGGTCGACTTCCTGGCAGGCGCCATACCGATCCTGCCGTGGACCCAGCACGTGATCACCAACGTCGAGGTGGATCTGGACGGCGACGCCGCGGTCGTGCGGGCCACGTTCCTCAACCCGATGCAGTTCCCGTGGCTCGACGAGCCGAGCTGCTGCGGCGGCACCTACCTCCACGACATGGTGCGTGATGCAGACGGCTGGCGGAGCCGCCGTCTGCTGGAGGAGAACCGCTGGTTCGTCAACCCACCGGCCTGACCTCTGACCGGAGGGTGTGCCACCGGTGACAGGCACGCTGTGGTGGTAGTGATGAACCCATGACAGGAGACGCACCGAGGTTCAGGATCGGGCGACTCGACCACGTCCACATCCGGGTGCCCGACCGAGACGAGGCGGCACGGTGGTACCACGACCACCTCGGCTTCGAACCGGTCGACGACTACCGATTCTGGGCCGAGGGGATCGAGGGCGGCCCGCTCCAGATCTCCGCCGATGGTGGTCAGACGATGCTGGCGCTGTTCGCTACCAGCGAAGGCCACCCCATGGAGCCCCAGAAGACCGGGGTGGCCTTCAGCGTCGACGCCGATTCCTTCATCGCCTTCGCCCGCTCGCTCCCGTGCGGCATCGACGCTCCTTCCGGCCGGCCGCTGGTCGCCAGCGACCTCGTCGACTTCGATCTCTGCTGGGCGTTCGACATCACCGACCCGTGGGGCAACCGGTACGAGATCAACTGCTACGACTACGACAGGGTCAGGGCCGATCTGGTCGAGATCGACGGCGTGGAGCCCCAGCGATACTGGCCCTCCCAGCTCTTGGCCGAGTACCGCACCGCAAGGCCCGAGCCCTAGCTGCCGAGGAGCTCGCGCACCGCTTCCTCCAGGCGTCCGGGCTCCAGTTCCTCGAGCGCGTAGCGGACCCGGGTGATCGGCTTGGTGGTCTCCAGCACGCGCCGGATGTCGGTGGGCGTTCCGCTCACCACCGCATCGCACGGTGTCTCCTCGATCGTCGCCTCCAAGTCTCGGATCTGACCGTCGCCGTAGCCCATGGCCGGCAGGATCCCGACGGCGTTCGGGTACTTCTCGTAGGTCTCGGCGATGGAACCGACCGCGTGGGGCGACGGGTCCACGATCGACGCGGCCCCGGCGGCACGGGCCCCCACCACCCCGGCACCGAACGACATGCCGCCGTGCGTGAGCGTGGGGCCGTCCTCGATCACCACCACGTCGCGTCCGGCCACGATCGAGGGGTCCTCCACCGTGACCGGCGAGTTGGCCCGCAGGATGGTGGCCTTCGGTGCCAGTTCACGGACGCTGGCCTCCACCGCCTCGATGTCTTCGGGTCGGGCGGAGTCGCACTTGTTGATGATGACGATGTCGGCCATGCGCACGTTGGCCTCACCGGGGTGGAACCGGCGCTCGTCACCGGGTCGGAGCGGGTCGGCCAGCACGATGTGCAGGTCGGGCACGAAGAACGGCAGGTCGTTGTTGCCACCGTCCCAGAGGATCACGTCGGCTTCCTCTTCGGCCGCCCGGAGGATCTTCTCGTAGTCGACACCGGCGTAGATCACGAAGCCGTCGTCTATGTGCGGCTCGTACTCCTCGCGCTCCT
>JAAZBK010000157.1 GCA_012513855.1 Acidimicrobiales bacterium | reverse complement strand
GTGACCGCCTGGCTCAGCCGGTGCGCCACCACCAGCCCGGCGCGCCCCCTCAGAACGGCAGCGGCCGCGGTGTCGAGGCGGCGGGCCCCGGCGGAACCGGCCTCGGCGGTGGCCTCGTCGAGGATCACCACGTCCGGGTCGGCGAGCTCCACCCGTGCCAGGGCGATCATCTGGGCCTGCATCGGATCGAGCGGATGCCCACCCTCGCCCACCACGGTGTCGATCCCGTCGGGCAGGTCGTCCACCCAGTCGGCGCCGACGGTCGCGAGGGCGGCGCGCACGGCGGCGTCGTCGGCCTCGGGACGGGGCGCCCGCACGTTCTCGGCGATCGTGGTGGCGAAGGTGTGCACCTCCTGCGAGACCATCGTGATGTGCTCGCGTAGCGCGACCGGATCGACCTCGGCGATCGGCACCCCGCCCAGGCTCACGGCGCCGCGGGACGGCACCACCGACCCGGCGGCCACCAGCGCGAGGGTGCTCTTCCCGGCGCCGGTGGAGCCGACCACGGCCACCACCTCGCCGGGAGCGAGCGAGAGGTCGATGTCCACCAGTGCGGGGATCTCCCCGCCGTAGGAGTGCGAGACACCGGACAGCTCGAGCGGGCCAGGCCGCGGTACGGCCGTCCGCTCGGGGACGTCCATGGTGATCACGCCGACCATCCGCACCAGCGAGGCGCCGGCCGACTGGACCTGGTCGGCCATTCCCACCAGAGCACCGATGGGGTTGAACAGCCGGTGGAACAGCAGCGCGGCGGTGGTCACGGCGCCGGCGGTGATCTGTCCCCCGTCCACGAGGAAGAACCCCACGACCAGCAGCAGTGCCAGCACCGTCGCCTCGGCGCGGTTGTTGCGACTGAAGGCCCGGGTGATGAAGTAGAACACCCGGATCGACAGGTCCCGGGCCAGCCCGGAGGCGGCGGTGATGCGCTCGAGCTCGGAGTCCTGGGCGTCGTAGGCGTGCAGGGTCCGTGAGCCGGAGATCCCGCCGAGGAGTCGGCTGGCCCGCGTGCCGAACGCGGCCCGCTCCTGGGCGTAGATCGGGCCGGACCGCGGCAGGTACCAGCGCAGCGTCGTCCAGTACATGGGCAGCGCCACCAGACCCACCAGCCCCAGTCGCCAGTCCACGGCGACCAGTCCCACGCCGGAGACGACCACCGTGAACAGCGACTGCACCACCAGCGGGATCACCGTGGTGGCGGCCTGACTGATCTCGCGGGCGTCCTCCGCCACGCGGGAGACCAGATCACCGGTCTCGGTCTGCTCCATCTGCGCCGCGCCGAGGCGCAGCGAGCGGTCCATGACCATCTCGCGCAGCCGGGCCACCGTCGGCTCGGTCAGCCTGGCCAACCAGGTCTGGCCCGCCCACGTGCACAGTGCGCCCACGACTCCGGCCGCCGCGATCGCCCCGGCACCCACCAGCACCACGGTGCCGTCCTCGGCGTCGGGGAGAACGTCGACCAGCCAGCCGATCACCCACGGCGCCACCAGCCCGGCCGCCGAGCTGACCAGCCCGGCCAGCCCCACGAGCAACAGGAATCCGCGGCGCTGCCGGAGTAGCGGCCAGAGCACCGCCAGGGATTCGCGGGTGCTCGCCAGCGGCAGCGCCTCGGCGGCGGCCGGCGCCTCCTGTACAGGTGTAGTGCTCATCGATCGACCGCCGTCCGGTAGGTGGGCGAGCCGGCGCGCAGCTCGGCGTGGGTGCCCGAGCGCGGCTCACCGTGGGCGGGCAGGTGGACCACCCTGTCGGCCGTCGCGAGGAATGGGGGCGACGACGACACGATCAACGTGGCCTGCCCCGACCGGCGGGTCCGCATCTCCCGCACGGCCTGCGCGATCTCCCACTCGGTCACGGCATCCACGGCGCTGGTCGGCTCGTGCAGCACCAGCACGTCCGGGTCCGCGTGCAGCGCCCGGGCCAGCGCGATCCGCTGCCGCTGACCACCCGACAGATTGCGCCCACCCTCCTGCACGACATGGTCCAGACCGTCCGGCAGATGCTCCACGATCTCGGCGACGGCGGAGGCGGTGATGACGTCGTCGTCGACCTCCACAGTGCCACCACCCACAGTGCCACCACCCACAGTGCCACTACCCACAGCGCCACCCCGCCGGCCGTCGTCCTCCCCGCCGTGCCGCAGCGCGATGTTGGACCGGATCGTCCCCACGAACAAGTCGACGCGGTGCGGCGCCACCACCAGGTGGCGCGCCAGCTCCGGCACCAGGGCACTGCGGCGGTGCCCACCGACCAGGACCGCGTCGGCGTGCTCGCCGT
>JAAZBK010000156.1 GCA_012513855.1 Acidimicrobiales bacterium | reverse complement strand
AGTCACCTCGTGTCGGCCGACCGGTCAGGGCGGTGTGTCAGGACGGTCGGGTGCCGGTGCCGCCGCGGGTCCGTAGCGTTGGTGGCGTGGAACCGCGAGTGCGCGACGCCTTCGCAGCGATCGACCGTCGCTCGTTCCTGCCCGGTCCGCAACGGCGCTTCGCCGACCAGGACCGGCCGCTCGGGATCGGCTTCGGCCAGACCAACTCACAGCCCACCACCGTGGTGAACATGTTGACGTTGCTCGACGTCCAGCCCGGTCAGCGGGTGCTCGACGTCGGTTCGGGGTCGGGCTGGACGACGGCGCTGCTGGGCCACCTCGTGGGTCCGGAAGGCGAGGTGCTCGGCGTGGAGCTGGTGGCGGAGCTGGCCCGCTCCGGTGCCCGCAACCTCTCGGCCTACGACATGGAGTGGACGTCGATCCGACCCGCGGAGCCCGGCGTCTACGGGTTGCCGGAGCTGGCTCCGTTCGACCGCATCCTGGTGTCGGCCATGGCCGACGAGCTTCCGCTGGAGCTGGTCGACCAGCTCCGCCCCGGCGGGCTCATGGTGATCCCGGTGCGGTCCCGGATGCTCGTGGTACGCAGCCGGGGCGAGGATCCGCCCGAGGTCACCGAGCACGGTCGCTACGCGTTCGTCCCCCTCGTGGCCGGAGACCCCGACCGCTGAACACCGGGCCGGGTAGCCGACCGGCTGCCCAACGGCCGTTGGGGTTGGGGGCATGTGGTGTCGTGGTGCGACGTCGTGTGCCCTCAACCTCGGGTGGGGGTGGGCGGTGGCGGTGGTTGGGGGCACCTGGTGTCGTGGTGCGACGTCGTGTGCCCCGAACCTCGGGTGGCGGTGGGCGGTGGCGGTGGGCGGTGGCGGTGGGCGGTGGTTGGGGTTGGGGGCGTCTGGTGTCGTGGTGCGACGTGGTGTGCCCCGAACCTCGGGTGGGGGTGGGGCTGAACGGCGGAGGGCCGGGTAGCCGACCGTCGGCCTCGGCGGTAGACAAGCCGGGTATGGACGAGACGCTGCCACCGGCCTTCTTCCTCAGCGAGGGCGACGGCTACGTCGCCACGGCGCTCTGTCGCGGACCGTGGGACGACGGGAGCTGTCACGGCGGGCCGGTGACGGCCCTGATCGGGCGCGAGGTCGAACGGTTCGACCCCGACCCAGACCTGTTGACGGTGCGGCTCACGATCGAACTGCTCAAGCCGGTGCCCCTCGGACCGCTGAGGGTGGAGGCCACCACCCTGAGGCCGGGCAAGCGGGTGCGCATCGTCGGCATCAGCGTCACGGCCGGCGGCACCGAGGTGGTGCGGGCCACGGCGCTGCGGATCCTCCGGGCCGCCGAGAGCGCTCCTCACGTCACCCCGGTCACCGAGCGCGGGTTCCTCCCGCCGGTCGACGCGGTGCCGGTGGGGGCGTTCTTCCCCCGGGAGCGGATCGGCATCACCAACGCCGTCGAGATGCGGGCCGCGGCCGGCTCCGCGGTGGAGTTGGGCCCAGCCACCTACTGGTTCCGCCTCACGGCCCCGTTGGTGGACGACGAGCCGGTCACCCCGGTCGACACCGCGCTGGTGGCGGCCGACTTCGGCAACGGCATCTCGAGCGTGGTCCCGATCGACAGCCACATCTTCATCAACCCCGACCTCACCGTGTACCTGCACCGTCGACCCGAGGGGGAGTGGGTGGCCAACGACGCCCACACCTGGTTGGAACCGGGTGGCATCTCACTGGCCGAGGCCACCCTCCACGACGCCGCGGGACCCATCGGCCGGGCCACCCAGAGCCTCTTCGTGGCCGCTCGCTGAGCGACGCACCACCGGGCGGGCCACGCCAACCGGTTCCCGTCGACGGGGCCTGGCGCGGTACGGTCGTGCCCAACCCGCGGGTGTAGCTCAATGGCTAGAGTCTCTGCCTTCCAAGCAGATTATGCGGGTTCGATTCCCGTCACCCGCTCCACGAAAGCCAGGTCACAGGGGTAACCAGCCCCCAGGCCTGGCTTTCGTCGTTTTTCCAGCACGGGCGCTGCCGGGCTGTTTAGGATAGTGCTCACTCTCAGAGGCGAGCAGCGGAGCTCCTGGGGGCAAAGGGGAGCGGCCTCCGTAGCGGCGGACCGCTGGTGACCGAACATCCGACCGTTCGCAGGCCCGGGAGAAAAGGGGATCGATGAGGCTCAGGAGCACCTGGCTGATCGTGATCGTGGCGCTGGCCCTGGTGGCCGGCGCGTGCGGCGGCAGCGACGACGACGACGGCGCGTCACCCGGCGGTGGCGGCGACGGCACCCAGCCACCGGCGCAGGAGATCGACTACGAGGCCATCGGGTTATGGGACGACGGCCCTTGCGACGAGTCGAAGGCGCCCCTGGTGGTGGGCACCTCGACGGTCTTCGAGTCGCCGGTGATCTCGTTGGGCGACCTGGCGATCGCCCTGGAGGCCGCGGCGGTGGCGTTCAACGCCCGCGGCGGTGCCAACGGATCGTGCATCGAGGTCCACACCTGCGACGACGGCGCCAACGTCGACCAGTCGCTCGCGTGCGCCCGTGAGCTCGACGAGGCCGGCATCGTGGCCACCATCAACGACACCACCACGGCCGGCAACGACGTGGTGGCCGCGGCGCACACCGACGCCGGCATCCCCAGGGTCGCCACCAACGTCTCGCCCAGCGACTGGGGCGCGGCCAACGCGTACCCCCTCGATGCGTCGAGCACCGGCAGCACCGTGCTGATGCCCCAGGCTCTGCTGGCCCAGGACATCACCGACATCGGCATCATCCGGGCCGACCTGGCCCAGGCGTCCGCGCTCAAGGGGATCCTGGAATCGATGTACGGCGACGACGGCGCCACCTTCCCGATGGACGCCGCCGTTCCACCGGGCACAACCGACTACACGCAGTTCATCTTGAAGGCCGACGACGAGGGCGTGGGCGGGGTGATGCTCGCGGTGGGCGAGCAGGAGGCGATCCAGGTGGTGAACGCCGCCCAGCAGCTGGGCACCGACCTCACCATCGCCGCCACGCTCGGCACCTTCCACTACGAGTCGGTGGCGGGCTTCGGCGACCTGGCCGAGCAGATGCTCTTCCTCTCCTCCTTCCCGCTTGATGTCGACGGCGGTGACCCTCGCTCCCAGGTCGACCAGTATCCGGGCCGCGGCTGCGCCCATCCCCGATGCGGCCCCCGTGACCACCACCGATGCATCCTCGTACCCCAGCACGTCGTCCATCGTGCGTATTTAAGATGGTGATGACTATCTTAGCAAGGGGGTCAGGGGTGACGAAGGTGTCCGAGGAGAACAATGCGTCGGTGAAGGCCACCCGCCGGCCCCGCGGCGCGCCCCGCCGGCTGGCCCTCGAAGCGGCCCGGACCCTCTTCGCCCGGCAGGGCTACCGCAACACCACCACCAAGGAGATCGCCGAAGCGGCGGGCGTGGCCGAGCACCTGCTCTTCCGCAACTTCGGGTCGAAGGCCGCCCTCTTCAACGAGGCGGTGGTGGTGCCGTTCCTGGCGATCGTCGACCAGCTGAGCTCGCAGTGGGAGTCGATCGAGCCGGGCCCCGACGCGGCCGAGGCGGTGGGGCGGGAGTTCCTCGGCGGCCTCTACGACCTGTTCGTCGAGAACCGGGGGCTGGTGATGACGCTGTGGGGCGCCGACGCCCTGTCCGAGGAGGAGGTGGCCGAGACCGGCATCGCCGACATCGACCGGGCCATGGCCGTGCTGGCCGACCTGGGAGCCAAGGGCACGGAGCTGCTCGGCCTGGACTCGGGCCACCAGGACCTGGCAGCCCGCTCGACGGTGGCGCTGGTGGCCGGGATGGCCGCGTTCGGAGCCACCTTCTTCGGCGGCACCCGCCCGCCCCGCGACGTGATGGTCGAGGAGATCACCCAGGCCACCCTCCACGGCTTCCTCCACCGCCCGCCCACCCCCTGACCAGAAGGAGGGAGGCGGGGTCGACCGGGCGGGGCCGGAGCGGTCAGGGGTGGGCTTCGCGGGACGTGCCGCGGTCGAGGAGGGCCACCACCCCGTCCCAGTCCTTCGCGGTGCCCGCCGCCAGGACCCGGCCGGTGGGGCCGTGGACGTGCACGAAGTACGGCGCACCCGGGACGCGGTACTGCTCGAAAGCGTCTGTCGACATGACGGCGGGGACGGTCGACGGCGCCAGGCCGGACACGGCCCGGGCGTTCTCGGCCTCGGGTCCCTTCGTCACCAGCACCAGGCTCGTGTCCGCCGGCAGCGGGGCCGCCGCGGGATCGCGGAACAGGTCCCAGAACGCCTGGCACGTGACGCAGGTCGACGAGAGGAACGCCACGAGCGTGTGGTGGTCGACGCCACCGACCGGCACCGACACCGCTTCGCCCCCTCGGGGCGAGAGACCGGTCAGGTGGCCATCGCCGGTGGTCCTCATCGAGACCGGGTCGGCGTCATAGCTCGCGGCCACTGGCGCGTCGACCGCTGCCGTGCGACCGCCACGCTCACGGGTGAGCGCCATGAGGACCAGCGCGGACACGCTGGCGGCGAGGACCACCAGCTGCGCCCCGCCTCCCTCCCCGTCGCCTAGGGCTTCGACGACGTTGGGCACCGGGTCGGCCAGCGTGGCCAGGGCGACGGCCGCCAGGGCGACGTCGACCGCCACGTGGACGCGGGTGACGGGAGCGCTCGCGGCTCCGAAGCACCCGCAGTCGGCCTGGCCGTCGGTGCGGCGCCGGAGGACCTCGGCGACCACGGCGAACCCCAGGTAGGTGGCGGCGACCCCCAGCGCCGGCACCGGCCCGCCCACCGCGAGCACGCCGGCCACCAGGACCAGTTCCACTGCACCGAGGCCCCGGGCGACGGCCACCGACGAAGGCAGGCCGACGGTGCGGAGGGCCACCCGGGTGCCGCCCGGGTCGGCCAGCTTCACCGCGCCGGCCAGCGCCAGCACGACGGTGGCTGCGAGGTAGGGGCCGGCCAGCGGAGACACCGACGAGACGGTATCCGCACCCACCCGCAGATCCCGTTGCGGTCCCGCAGGGGTGTCGCCGGTAGACTCGCCACCCTCATGAAGTCAACGGTCGAGCCCGTCGAGGGCAACAAGGTAAAGCTGTCGATCGAGGTCGACAGCAAAGCGTTCGAGCAAGAGGTCGATGCCGCGTTCAAGCGGATCGCCAGGGAGGTGCGGATCCCCGGGTTCCGTCCGGGCAAGGCGCCTCGCAAGCTCATCGAAGCCCGCATCGGGTTGGAGGCTGCGAGAGGTGATGCCATCGAGCACGCCGTCCCGCGCTTCTACTCCGATGCCATCCGCGAGCACGACGTCGACGTCATCGCCGCGCCCGAGTACGACCTCACCTCCACGGTGGAGGACGAGCACCTCGCCTTCGACGCGGTGGTCGAGGTCCGGCCCACCGTGAACCCGGCGGGCTACGAGTCGCTGCGCGTCACCATCGACAGCCCCGAGGTCACCGAGGACGAGATCGAGCAGCAGCTCGAGCGTCTGCGCGAGGCCTACGGCCAGCTGGAGGCGGTGGAGCGTGCCGCGGAGGCGGGCGACCACGTCCTCATCGACATCGTCGGCGCACGCGACGGCGAGCCGCTGGAGGGCCTCGAGGCCGACGGCTACCTCTACGAGGTCGGGTCGGGAGCGGTGGTGCCGGAGCTCGACGAGCAGCTCACCGGTTCGTCGGCCGGCGACGATCTGGAGTTCACCGCCGATCACCCCCTCGAGGGCGAGGACCCCATCGAGTTCGAGGTGACGGTCCACGAGGTCCGCGAGAAGGTCCTGCCCGACCTCGACGACGACTTCGCGGCCGAGGCCACCGAGTTCGAGACCCTCGAGGAGCTCCAGGAGGACCTCCGGGCCCGCATGACCCCGGTGAAGATCAACCAGGCCCGTGCCCAGGTGCGCGGGCTCACGGCCGACGCCTTGGCCGAGCTGGTCGACGAGGAGATCCCCGAGTCGCTCATCGACTCCGAGGTCCGCAACCGGCTCGACGACTTCTTCCGGCGCCTCCAGGCCCAGGGGATCACCCCCGACCAGTACCTGGCAGCCGTCGAGGGCGGGGCCGAGGAGTTCCTCGGGGGCGTGCGCGAAGGCGCCACCAACGCCGTCAAGGCCAACCTCGCGCTGCGGGCGATCGTGGCCGAGAAGGACATCGACGTGACCGACGAAGAGGTCGAGGAGCAGCTCGAGATCATCGCCACGCAGTCCGGCGAGAAGGTCAACCGGGTTCGCAAGGAGTTCGAGAGGACCGGCCAGTTGTCGGCGCTACGCTCGGAGATGCGCAACCAACGTGGACTGGATTGGCTCATCGAACGGGTGGAACTGGTCGATGAAGACGGCAAGCCCGTCGACCGTGCCTTCCTGGACACCGAGGATGCTGCGTCCGAAGACAGTGCAGACGAAGGTTCCGACGAATCCGCAGATGGCTCCCCGGAGGATGCCGAGTGACCATGCAGCCGGCTTACAACTACCTGGTGCCCACCGTCGTCGAGCAGACGAACCGCGGTGAGCGGGCGTTCGACCTCTACTCGCGGCTGCTGAAGGACAACATCATCTTCCTCGGCACCCCGATCGACGACACGATCGCCAACCTGGTGTGCGCCCAGCTGCTGCACCTCGAGTCGGAGAACCCCGACAAGGACATCAACATCTACATCAACAGCCCTGGTGGAGACATCACGGCGCTGTTCGCCATCTACGACACCATGCAGTACATCAAGGCCGACATCACCACGATCTGCTACGGCCAGGCGGCCTCGGCGGCGGCGGTGCTCCTGGCGGCCGGCACCAAGGGCAAGCGCCTCGCCCTACCCCACGCCCGGGTTCTGCTCCACCAGCCGTGGGGGAGCGGTTCGGGTCAGGCCACCGACATCGAGATCCAGGCCAAGGAGATCCTGCGCATGCGCGATCTCCTCGAAGACATCCTCGTCGAGCACACCGGCCAGTCCAAGGAGAAGCTCAACCGGGACACAGACAGGGATTTCGTACTGTCCGCGGAAGAGGCCAAGGAGTACGGCATCATCGATGAGGTGATCTCCAACCGGGAGATCGCCGACAAGAGCGGCCCCATCACGGCTGCATCCTGACGATCGAGGGGTAGGTCTGTCGTGGCGAAGTTCGGAGACGGGGGCGAGCTTCTCAAGTGCTCTTTCTGTGGCAAGTCCCAGAAGCAGGTCAAGAAGCTCATCGCTGGTCCTGGTGTCTACATCTGCGACGAGTGCATAGACCTCTGCAACGAGATCATCGAGGAGGAGCTCTCCGAGACCGCCGAGCTCCAGTTCGACGAGCTGCCCAAGCCTCGTGAGATCTACGAGTTCCTGAACGAGTACATCGTCGGGCAGGACCAGGCCAAGAAGATCCTGGCCGTGGCCGTCTACAACCACTACAAGCGGGT
>JAAZBK010000155.1 GCA_012513855.1 Acidimicrobiales bacterium | reverse complement strand
GCTGTCGACCAGATCGCTGTCGACCAGAGCGCCGGTCCCACGGTGCCGACCACCTGCGGGAGAGGTGCCTGATGGACGTGCGGTTGTCTCCCGAGCAGCAGGCGCTGCGCGATTCGACGGCCCAGATCGTCGACCGGCTCGGCCCCAAGGCGGTGGGCCAGCTCGATGACGGTGAGCGGGCCGACAAGCTCGAGGCCGCGGTTGCCTCCACCGGCTGGCGCGAGCTGCGCGCCGACGACTCCGGAGCGCCGTTGGCCGGCGGAACCGAGGTGGCGCTGGTGGCCGAGGAGCTGGCCAGGGGCTTGGCAGACGCCGCCTTCCTGGGTCCGACCCTGGCCGCGGAGCTGCGCCGGCTGGCCGGCCTCGACGCCGCCGACGAGCTCGAGACCGTGGTGCTCGGCGCCAACCTGGCTGACGTCGCCCACCTGTCACCGGACACGGCAAGCCTCGCCGGGTTCGCCGTCGACGCCGCTGGAGCCGCCGCGGCGCTCGCGCTCATCGACGGCCCCGATGGTTCCAGGGTCGCGCGAGTCGACCTCGCCTCGATCGAACCGGTGGGCGACCCGGTCGACCTGACCCGCACCGTCGTCCGGGTCGACGGTCCCGTCGAGGTGCTCGACTCCGGGCTCGACGCCATGCTCGACCAGGACTCCCTCACCCGCTGGACCGCTCTCGGGCTGGCGGTGGCCAGCGCCGATCTCGTCGGGATCATGCAGGGCGCGGTCGACCTGGCCACGTCCTACGCCTGTGAGCGCAGGCAGTACGGCGCCCCCATCGGCTCCTTCCAGGCCGTCCAGCACCTGCTGGCCGACGCCCTGGTGGCCACCGAGGGCTCGCGCAGCTCCACGCTGCACGCGGCGTGGGCGGTCGACGCGCTGGAACCGGCCGATGCGCTGGCGGCCGCCGCGGCGGCCAAGGCCTATTCGGCCCGGGCGGCGCGCAAGGTCTGCGAGACGGCGATCCAGGTCCACGGCGGCATCGGCAACACCTGGGAGTGCCTGGCCCACGTCTACCTGCGGCGGTCGCTGCTCTCCAGCGAGGTGCTCGGCGGCGTCAGCGCCAACCTCGACCGGGTGCTCGCCCACCACGGCATCGGAGGGAACTGATGGACTTCGGAGATTCCCCCGAGGAGGCGGCGTTCCGGGCCCGCTTCCGAGCCTGGCTGGCCGAGAACAACCCCGGGCTGCCCACGTCGTCCACCGACGACGAGTACTGGGCCGGCATGGCCGCCTGGCACCAGTCGCTGCACCGAGCCGGCTTCTTCGGCCTGTCGTGGCCCACCGAGATCGGTGGACAAGGGCTCTCCAGCGTCTTCGACGT
Source organism: Acidimicrobiales bacterium (assembly GCA_012513855.1). Lineage (GTDB taxonomy): Bacteria > Actinomycetota > Acidimicrobiia > Acidimicrobiales > Iamiaceae > Aquihabitans. The sequence continues at coordinate 8,207 of JAAZBK010000155.1, read as the reverse complement.
GATCCTCGACGACGAGCTGGCCGCCGCCGGCGCACCACCCCGGCCCAGCCTCGGCTACCTCGTGCTCGGCATCCTCGAGCACGGCAGCGACGAGATCGCCCAGCGGTTCCTGCCCGGCATCATCAGCGGCGACGAGCGCTGGTGCCAGGGCTTCAGCGAACCCGACGCCGGATCAGACCTGGCATCCCTGCGCACCCGAGCCGACCTCGAGGGCGACGAGTACGTGCTCACCGGCCACAAGGTCTGGACCAGCTACTCCGACGAGGCCGACTGGTGCATGGTGCTCGCCCGCACCGACCACGAGGTGCCCAAGCACAAGGGGATCTCGGCGTTCGCCGTGCCCATGCGCCAGCCCGGCATCGAGCAGCGGCCGCTCAAGATGATCAACGGCGTCACCAAGGAGTTCGGCGAGGTCATCTTCGACGGCGCCCGGGTGCCGGCCGCGAACATGATCGGCGAGCCGGGCGACGGCTGGCGGTTGGCCATGACCGTGGTCAGCCACGAGCGAGAGCCCGGGGAGCTGGGCTACGTGGCCCGCTACCGCAAGCTGGTGCGCCAGCTGGCCGAGCAGGTGGGCCAGGAGCCCGACCGCTACTCCACCGACCAGCAGCGCGAGTTGGCGTGGGCGATCGTCGAGTCCGACATGTTGCGCCACCACGTCTGCCGCCGGCTCTCGGGTCGCCTCGACGGCATCGACCACGGCTCCGAGGGCTCGGTCGACAAGATCCTCATGACCGAGGTCGAGCAGGCCGTGGGCCACGCCTCCATGGCCATCGGTGGAGCGGGGGTCGACGGCGGCGACGACACCTGGCTCAAGGTGTACCTCTACAGCCGGGCCCAGAGCGTCATGGGCGGCACCTCGCAGATCCAGCGCAACCTCATCGCCAGCCGACTCCTGGGACTTCCACGTTGACCTACGACCTTCCGCCCGAGCTGCTCGTCGAATCAGACGGAGCGGTCCGCATCGTCCGCCTCAACCGACCCGACGACCTCAACGCCACCAACCACGACCTGCACGAGGCCATCGCTGCGCTCTGGCCCCAGATCGACGCCGATCCCGACGTGCGCGCCGTGGTCCTCACCGGCAACGGGCGGGCGTTCTCGGCCGGCGGCGACTTCGGCTACCTCGACGACCTCACCAACGACGAGGCCCTACGGGCGCAGACCCTCGCCAGCGGCCGCAAGATCGTCACCGGGATGGTCGGCTGCGCGGTGCCGGTGGTGGCCGCGGTCAACGGTCCTGCGGTCGGGTTGGGCTGCAGCCTGGTGGCGCTGTCCGACGTGGTGTTCATGGCCGAGAGCGCTCACCTTGCCGACCCGCACGTGGCCATCGGCCTGGTGGCGGCCGACGGCGGGCCGGTCACCTGGCCCCTGCTCACCAGCCTCCAGCTGGCCAAGGAGTACGCCTTCACTGGCGACAAGATCCCCGCTCAGCGGGCGGCCGAGATCGGACTGGTCAACCACGTCGTACCCGACGCCGACGTGTTCGATCAGGCGCTGGCCTTCGCCCACCGGGTGGCCAAGCTCCCCCCGCAGGCGGTCAGGGACACCAAGCGCATCCTGAACGTGCAGCTCGAGCGAGCGGTGCTGGGTTGCCTCGACTTCGCGCTGTCGGCCGAGGAGAAGTCGTTCTCCTCGCCCGAGCTCCGCAAGACCCTCGACCGGCTGCTCTCCAAGTAGCCAGCTTGCGGGACCGGCGCGACCTACAGCGGTAGGAGCGGCGGGAGCTGGCGGCTCGCCAGCAGGTTCGAGCCCAGGTCCTTGGTGAGGGTGCGGCTGGAGCCGAGGACCTCGTCGAGGAGGAGGATTCGACGTATCCAGCGGTGGACGCCGTGCTCCTCGGTGAAGCCGATCCCGGCCAGGACCTGCTGACCGTTCCTAGCGGCCAGGCGACCCGCCCGTCCGGCCGCGGCCTTGGCCATGGAGGCGGTGACGTCGGTGCCGTCGAGCCACGCCGCGTCGAGCAGAGCGTCGGCCGTCTCGATGGCGATGAGGATCTCGGCCAGCTTGTGGCGCACCGCCTGGAACCGGGCGATCGGCTGCCCGAACTGGATGCGCTCCAGCGCGTGCTCCCGAGCCTGGGCGAGCACGCCCCGAGAGGCTCCGACCAGCTCGTGGCCCACGGCCAGGCGGCCGATCCGCACCGCGTTCGCCCAGTCGCCCTCGTTCGACTTCGCATCGGTGCCGGGCACCGAGCCGGTCGCCCGTACCAGTGCGGCGCCGGCGTCGAGGCCCTTGACCGGCGAAAGTTGCAGATCGCCCACCGTCACCGTGGCGGAGCGGTTGGCTCCACCGGCGGTGGCCACCGGGACGGTCACCTCTCCCGCCTCGACCAGAGCGGTGTTGGCCAGCCCGTTCACCTGGACCTGGTCGCCGGCCTCTCGGGCCGGGGGCTGCCACGAGCCGAGCCGGGGCAGGATCGCGCCGGGTGCGGACGGCGAACCCGTGAGGGCCCACGCCACCACGCGGTGCAGGGCCGAGCTGGTGGCGTTGGTCTCGCCCTGGATGGAGAAGAGGGTGCTGATCGACTCCCGGGGGAAGTCGGCCACCGCGTCATGCCAGCCCAGGTCGGCCAGGGATGCGTCGAAGGCTCCTGCGTCGAAGCCGCTCGATCCTCCGGCGGCCTCGGCGGCGTGGCGGATGCTGCGGGAGAACAGCTCCAGGTCTTCTGCGTCCATCAGCGGTCGTTCCCCAGGTCGAGCAGGCGGCGGGCGATGATGTTGCGCTGGATCTCCGAGCTGCCGCCGTAGATGGTGGCCGCCCGGGAGTAGAGGAACTCCGAGCGCCAGCGCTCGGCGGGACCGTCGTCCTCGAGGATGATCTTCTCGGCCAGTGCTTCTTCGGCCAGGTCGAACACGGCCTGCTCCGCCGCGGCCACCAGCACCTTGTCGATCGACGTCTCGGCGGCGAGGGTCTCTCCCCGGTGCAGGCGCCATTGCGTGCCTCGCGACCGGGCTCGGAACGCGTAGAGGAGCTGGGTGACCTCGCCCACCTTGGCTGGGTCGAGCGCGCCGTCGGGAGCGACGTCGAGGACCTGCTGGAGTCGATGGTGGAGGAAGGCGGCCCGGTGCCAGAGCGCGGTGCTGCGCTCGAAGGGCAGCAGGTCCATGGCCACCGACCAGCCCTGGCCCTCCTGGCCGAGGGTGCGCTCGAAGGGGACCACCACGTCCTCGAAGAAGACCTCGGCGAACTCGGGGTGGCCGTGCATGGACTCGATGGGTCGGGCGGTGATGCCGGGGGTGTCCATGTCGACGAACATGGCGGTGATGCCGCGGTGGGCGGACTCGAGGGTGCCGGTTCGGGTCAGCAGCACGCAGCGCTGGGCGTAGTGGGCCAGGCTCGTCCACACCTTCTGGCCGTTCACCACCCAGCCGTCGGGACCGCGCACGGCCCGGCAGGCGAGCGACCCCAGGTTGGAACCGGTGTCGGGTTCGGAGAAGCCCTGGCACCAGGTCTCGTCTCCCCGCAGGAGCCTGGGCACCATCTCGGCGGCCAGCGCCGGGTCGGCGTAGTCGATCATGGTGGGGGCCAGGACCTCGGTCATGGAGTAGATGCCCGGCTCCACCAGGCCGCGCTCGGTGAGCGCGGCCCCGAGGTAGGCACGCAACAGGGTGGAGCCACCCAGCCCGCCCACGGCCTCGGGCCAACCCCAGCGCATCCACCCGGCGTCGTACACCGCGGCCTTCACCTTGGACAGGCGGACCATCTGCTGGTCGAGGTGCTCGATGCCCTCGGGTGGGGCCAGGGCGGACTCGTTCTCGTCCAGCCAGGCGTCGAGCCCGGCCTTGAACTCGCTCAGCTCCACGATCAACTGCCGCTCGAGCTGTCGCTCGGTTCCGGCCGGCTCGGGTCGTGCGGACGACCGGAGTCGGCGGCACCGCTGCGGCGCAGGAAGGTCATCGACCGGGTGGCCAGGCGCCAGCCCTTGTCTGTGCGGCGGTAGGTGTCGGTGTACCAGCCGATGCGCATGGCGTGGTTTGTCTGGTCGATGAAGTTCAGCGGTTGCTCGCCGGTTCCGGTGCCCGCCTCGACGTCGAGGTCGAGCTTGGGTGGACCCACCATGAACAGTCCCTTGGGGGCCGCGGCCACCAGCCGGGGGAAGTCGGCGAGCGCGTAGGTGTCGCCGAACGCGGAGTAGGTGCCGTCGGGCGTGAACACCTCGACCACCGACTCGACGTCGTTCTTGGTCATGCCCACCGCATAGGCCGCCAGCAGCTGTTCGAGCTCGATGATGTCGGCGATGGGGAGGGCATCCGAGGGCATGGACGGACGATAATCAAGTTCTCGTGATTCGACAATGACACTGGCGGGAATCGAGCATCAGCGCGAGACTCCGCCGCGATGAACTGCGGAGCAGCACAGTGACCGAACGTAGCTGGAAGACCCGGACCGTGGCTCCCGAGCTGGTCCAGCGGTACCTCGACGAGGGTTGGTGGACGAACGAGACCCTCGGCCAGATGGTGGCCAGCGGCCTGGCCGGCCAGCGTGACGCGGCCTTCAACGTCCACTCGGCCATCCGGCCGTGGTCGGGCACGTTCGGCGAGATCGATGACCGGGCCCGCGAGCTGGCGGGCTGGCTGGCCGGGCGGGGCGTGGGCCCCGGCTCGGTGGTGGTCATGCAGCTCCCCAACTGGGCCGAGGCCGGCATCGCGTTCTGGGCCGCCACCTACCTGGGGGCCGTGGTGGTCCCCGTCGTCCACTTCTACGGGGCCAAGGAGGTGCGCTACATCCTCGACACCGTCGAGCCCGAGGTGGTGATCACCATCGACCGCTTCGGGCCGAGCGACCACCTGGCCACCTACGCCGACCTGCTCGCCGACCGGCCCGACACCACCTGGCTGTTGGTGAGCGCTTCGCCAGTCGACCCAGCCGCCGCTGCGCTTCCGGAGCGGGCCACGCCGTTCGACCAGGCGCTCGGTGGTCCACGCCTGGAGGAGGCGCTTCCGGTCGACCCCGACGCGCCGGCCGTCATCGCCTTCACCTCGGGCACCACCCGGGACCCCAAGGGGGTGATCCACTCCCACCGCACCATCGGGTTCGAGACCCGCCAGCTCAACGGCATGTTCCCCACCGGCGGCCCGCCCCAGATCACCGGTGCCCCGGTCGGTCACTTCATCGGGATGGTCAACGCCTTCCTGGTGCCGCTGCTGCGCAGCCGGCCGGTGAACCTGGTCGACGTCTGGAACCCCACCGAGATCCTGCGGCTCATGGACGACGAGGGACTCGGCCTCACCGGCGGCGCCACCTACTTCGTCACCAGCCTGTTGGATCACCCCGACTTCGCCGACCGCCACCTCAAGCTCATGCCCTTCGCCGGGCTCGGCGGCTCGCCGGTTCCCATCGCGGTGATGGAGCGGCTGCACTCGCTGGGCATCGACGCGTTCCGCTCCTACGGCAGCACCGAGCACCCGTCCATCACCGGCTGCTCCCTGGCCGACCCGGTGGAGAAGCGCAACACCACCGACGGCTACGCGCTGCCCGGCGTGGAGATCCGCCTCACCGACGAGGGAGAGATCCTGAGCCGCGGCCCCGACTGCTTCGTGGGCTACGTCGATCCCTCGCTCACCGAAGCCGTGTTCGACGAGGAAGGCTGGTACCGCACCGGCGACATCGGCGTGCTGGACGACCAGGGCTACCTGGCCATCACCGACCGCATCTCCGACGTCATCATCCGTGGTGGGGAGAACATCTCGGCCCAGGAGGTCGAGGAGCTGCTCATCCAGCTCGACGGGGTCGCCGAGGTGGGCGTGGTGGCCGTGCCCGACGACCGGTTCGGTGAGCGCGCCGCCGCCGTGTTCCGGCTGGTCGAGGGGGCCGAGCCCCCCGATCTCGCCACCGTCCGCGCCCACCTCGAAGCAGCCGGGCTCGCCCGCCAGAAGTGGCCGGAGCTGTTGCACCACGTTCCGGAGTTCCCCCGCACCCCCTCGGGCAAGGTCCAGAAGTTCCGGCTCCGCGAGGAGCTGCGGGCCGGTCGCCTCCACCCCTACGACCCGGAGCGTCCATCGTGAGAGAAATCGTGAAAAGTAGGGTGACACCGTGAGCAAGGAAGAGCCCGACACCGCTGCCAACGGCGCCGACGCCCCCTCCTGGCGGGAACAGGCGGTGGCCCGCTCGCTCGATTCTGCTCGCACCCGGGCCGAGAACCGGGTGCAACGGTTCCTCGACGCCGCGCTGGAGCTGATGGCCGAGGGCGACCGCAAGGACTTCACCGTCCAGGAGGTGGTGGAGCGCTCTGGTCAGTCGCTGCGCAGCTTCTACCAGTACTTCGGCGGCAAGCACGAGCTGCTGCTCGGTCTGTTCGAGGAGTCGGTGCGCACCACCACCGCGCAGCTCGCCAAGCGCATCGACAGCAAGGGCGGCGAAGAGCCCGTCGACCGCCTCCACACCTTCGTGGTCGAGTACTACAAGATGTGCCAGCCGCCCCGGAAGGGCAAGGGCCGGGAGGCTCTGCCGTCGCCGATCCTGGTGCGCTTCGCCCTCCAGCTGCTCACGGCCCACCCGGCCGAATCGTCACGGGCGTTCGTGCCGCTGGTGAGCCTGTTCGACGAGCTGCTCCTGGCCGCGATCGACGCCGGGGCCATCCGCTCCGACCTGAACCGCCAGGCGGTCACCGGCCCGGTGCTCCAGGTGATCATGTTCAACACCTTCTCGTCGGCCATCGTCGACGGTGCCGACGACCTCTCAGCCCAGGACGGGGCCGAAGCCCTCTGGGACGTCGTGGTCAACGGCCTCGGGGCCTGACCTGGTTTGACGAGGGGCCTGCCTCAGCTCGGCCCGTACAGATCCGTCAGCTCGTCTCTCAGGACGCGGCGGAGGAGCTTGCCGGTCTCGTTGAAGGGGAGCTCGGTGCGAACCTCGATGTGCTCGGGGGTGCGGGTGGAGCGCAGGCGTTCGCGCACGTGGTCCTGGAGCTCGGACTCGGCGGGGTTCTGACCCTCGGCGGGGACCACCACGGCCACGACCTTCTCTCCCCACTCGGTGTCGGGGATGCCGATCACGGCCACCGACTCCACTGCCGGGTGGGCGAGGAGAACGTCCTCGATCTCGCCGGGGGAGATGTTCTCGCCGCCACGGACGATTACGTCGTCGAGCCGGCCGTGGACGTAGAGGAAGCCCTCGGCGTCGAGGTGGCCGGCGTCGCGGGTGTGGAACCAGCCCTCGTCCTGATCGCCGTCGCGGCCCAGGTACTCGCCCGAGACCTGCTCGCCGCGGACCCAGACCTCGCCGCGCTCGCCGGTGGGGACCTCCTGTCCGAGGGGGCCGCGGATGGTGACCTCGACGCTCGGGAGCGGCTTGCCCACCGACGCCAGGCGACCGCGAACCGCGGGGTCGTCGCTGGCGAAGGCCTCACGGTGGTCGTCGGGGCCGAGGAGGGCGATGGTGCTGGAGGTCTCGGTGAGGCCGTAGGCGTTGACGAAGCCGGCACCGGGCAGCAGCTCCATGGCCCGCTCGATCACCGGCAGGGGCATGGGTCCGCCGCCGTAGGACAGGGCTCGGAGGCTGGGCAGGCCCTCGCCGTCCCGGTCGATCACGTCGAGCACCCGGTTCAACATGGTGGGCACGACCATGGCGTGGCTCACCTGCTCCCGGCGGACGGTCTGCACCCAGGTCTCGGGCTCGAACGCCTCCAGGTAGACGACACGGCGACCCGAGTAGGTGGACGACAGCACCGAGGAGATCCCGGCGATGTGGTACGGCGGGACCGACACCACCGCGGCGTCCTTCTCGTCGGCTCCCGCGAACTCGACGGTGGAGATCACGTACGAAGCCAGGTTCTGGTGGCGCAGGACCGCGGCCTTGGGCTCGCCGGTGGTGCCGCTGGTGTAGAGCAGGACGGCGATGGAGTCGGGATCTCCGGCGTAGGGGTCGGCCGGTTCGATCGACTCGTCGGCGGTCTGCTCGACGAACTCAGAGCGGTCCAACACCTGGATCCCGTCGATGGTGCCGAGGCGCTCGGCGATGCCCGCGCCCACGATGACGGTGGCGGGCGCGGTGCGGGCCACCAGCGCCCGGAGCTGCTCGTCGGTGAGGCGGTAGTTGATCGGCACGAACGGCTTGCCGGCCAGCGCCGCGCCGAACAGCGCCAGCGGTACGGCCTCGGAGTTGAGGTCGATGAGCGCCACCCGCTCGCCGGGCAGCGACGCCAGGTAGGTGCCGGCGCGTGCCGCACGGCTCGCCAGGTCGGCCATGGTCAGGCCGGCGTCGAG
>JAAZBK010000154.1 GCA_012513855.1 Acidimicrobiales bacterium | reverse complement strand
GCGGTGGGTGAACGGCGCGCTCAGCAGCGGTCGCGCGGCTCACCCACCGCCAGATCGGGTCAGTAGCCGGTCCGCTGGCGGTACTCGGCGGGGACGGGTGTGGCGAAGCGTTCGCCGAGGCGGAGCAGGTCGGCCGCGCTGTCCTCGGAGACGTCGAACTCGCGGGCCATCTCCGCCTGCAGTTCGGGGCTGATGCAGGGCACCTGGCGACCGGCGACCCAGCCGTAGGTGAAGCTCTCGGCGGGGAAGTCTGGTGGGCCGTCGTCGGGGTCCCGGGTGGAGACCCAGGCATTGCCGCTCATGTCGTGGGCCACGGAGCGGAGGTCGATCACCCGGTCGTACTGGTCTCCGAGGCGGACCGACTGCACGCCCTCGTGCTCGACGATGTCGAAGCCGACCTCGGCCAGTGCCTCCACCGCGGGCCGGACGTCACGAAGGTCTATGACCAGATCGACGTCGCCGTGGTCTCGGTGTTGCGCACCGAGCAACGCCTCTATGCCCCAACCGCCTTCGAGGGTGGGCTTGACCCCAGCCTCTTCGAGCACCGACAGAACATCGAGCACGTCCTGCGCTTCCATGGTCATCTTGTGGTTCGCTCCCGGTCACGAGGGTGTTACCCCGAAACGTTCACGGCCAGTTCATGGCCCCCTACCCCCACCTAGCGTGAGGCTGTGAGGCACCGTAGCACCGAGAGTGCTGGAGTGGTAGCGATTCATGTAATCTCACCCACCGTGGTTACCCGGACGTGCACCGTGGCCCGGCGGCAGCGGCGCGACGAAGCGGCGCCCCACGGGGCAGCGGGACCCGGATCCCGGGCGCGCCGAAGCCGGGCGGCTGACCGAACGTGATCAGGAAGCGGCGCGGCGCGGGCGGCTGGCCCGACTGGCCTGGCGGGGCACGAGGGTCGGGTTGACCTTCTCGAGGACCACCTTGGCGTCGATGACGCACTTCTCGACGTCGGTGCGGCTCGGGAGGTCGTACATGACGTTGAGCAGCACCTCCTCGATGATGGCGCGCAGGCCGCGGGCGCCGGTGGAGCGCAGGATGGCCTGATCGGCCACGGCCTCCAGGGCGTCGTCGGTGAACTCCAGCTCCACGTTCTCCAGCTCGAAGAACCGCTGGTACTGCTTGACCAAGGCGTTGCGGGGCTCGGTGAGGATCTTCACCAGCGCGTCGCGATCCAGTTGGTCGACCACGCCGATGACGGGCAGGCGACCGATGAACTCGGGGATCAGACCGAACTTGTGGAGGTCGTCGGGCATGATGTCGCCGAGCAGGTGACCGAGGTCCTTGTCCTGGACCCGGCGGATGTCGGCCCCGAAGCCCACCCCCTTGGCGCCGGCCCGGCTCTCGATGATCTTCTCGATGCCGGCGAACGCACCACCGCAGATGAACAAGATGTTCGTGGTGTCGATCTGGATGAACTCCTGGTGGGGGTGCTTGCGCCCACCCTGAGGCGGCACCGAAGCGGTGGTGCCCTCCAGGATCTTGAGCAGCGCCTGCTGCACTCCCTCGCCCGACACGTCGCGGGTGATCGACGGGTTCTCGGCCTTGCGGGCCACCTTGTCGATCTCGTCGATGTAGATGATGCCGGTCTCGGCCTTCTTGACGTCGTAGTCGGCGGCCTGGATGAGCTTGAGCAGGATGTTTTCGACGTCCTCGCCCACGTAACCGGCCTCGGTGAGCGCAGTGGCGTCGGCGATGGCGAACGGCACGTTGAGCATGCGGGCGAGGGTCTGGGCCAGGAACGTCTTGCCGCAACCGGTGGGGCCGATGAGCAAGATGTTCGACTTGGCCAGCTCGACCTCGTCGTGACCCGCCGCGGCGCCGATCTGCACCCGCTTGTAGTGGTTGTAGACGGCCACGGCCAGGATCTTCTTGGCCTGGTCCTGCCCGACGATGTACTCGTTCAGGAACTCGTAGATCTCACGAGGCTTGGGCAGCTCGTCGAACTGGAGCTCGG
>JAAZBK010000153.1 GCA_012513855.1 Acidimicrobiales bacterium | reverse complement strand
GGGCACGAACGAACCTCTCGAAGAATCTTTCCGGTGACCCGAACGCGACAGGATCCGTCGCAGGGCCGGTGGGCCATGCTAAAGGGCGCCGCTGACATGCCGCAAACCTCGTGACCGGCTGGGGTGACGGTCCGGGGCTGACGGCTCGGAACTGGTGATCTTATCGCAACCGGTCAGCCACCCAGCGCTGGGGCCAACGGGCCCACCGCTTCCAGCTCGACCACGTGGGCCTCGGCCCGGTCGAGCAGGTGAGCCGGTGCGCCCCAGCCGAGCAACAGGTCGCGCTGCAGGACGGGGGCCAGGCGCCGGCCGTCGAAGGCGCGCGGGTTGAGCGGCGCCAGGTTGGTGGTGAGGAGCACGCCGGTGAGCGCAGCTGCCCACCGGATCACGACGTCCATGGGGTCGTCGACGGTCACCACGCCGGCGGCTGCCGCCGCCACCACCTCTCCGGCCGCCTCCTGGAGCAGGTCGATGGCAGCCGGTGCAACGCGGTGGAACTCCTCGGGGGGAACCGTCTCCTCCGACTCGCCCATGAGGGAGTGGAGGAAGCGCGACTCGTGCGGCAACGAGTCCGCGCTGGCGATCCAGAACCGGCCGAAGACGAGCAGCCTGGCCACCGCCTCGGCCCGAGGGTCGTTCCAGCGGGCCAGGATGCGGCCGCTGCGATCCCGGGTGTGGTGGTAGGAGCGGGTGAGGCGCTCGATCGACTCGCGCTGCAGTTCGGCCACCAGGGCGCCCTTGGAGGGGAAGTACGTGTACACGGTGCCCACCGCGGCGCCGGTGGCATCGGCCAGGCGCTGCATGGTGAGAGCCCGGATCCCCTCGCGGCCGGCGATGTCCATGGCCGCGTCGAGGTAGGCCCGCTCTCTCTCCCGACGGTTTCGAGCCCGCCGACCCTCGGGCGGTGCGGTGGCCACGTCGTCCATCGTTTCGAAGCTAACCCGCCATCGGTGGCCGACCGGTCACCCCGCCGATGGTCCCCGACACGTTGCGGAGCGACCTGTGGGGACGGCGGCGTGGCGGTCAGTGGTCGTTGACGACGGTGCCGAGTCCGGCGAGGCGGAACAGGTGGGGTTCGTCGACGTGTCGGGCGACCGCCTGTTGGGGGCTGATGCCGTCGACGTTCACCGAGTGGGCCAGCACGCCGGCCACGATCGGTGCCGCGAACGACGTGCCCGACCAGGCCGCCCAGCCCGCGCCGTAGTCCTTCACGACACCACCACCGGTGAAGAACCGGCTGATCACGCCCACTCCAGGCGCACAGGCGCGCACCCACGACCCGTAGTTGGTGAACGGCGCGACGCCCCACGGGCTGAGAGCACCGACCGAGACCACGCCGGGAAGCGCGGCGGGCCACGACGGGCGACACGACGCGTCGTTGCCGGCCGACGCCACGACCACCGTTCCCTGCGCTTGGATCACCGCGATCTCGTCGGTCATGGCGATCGGCGGCTCGTCGTCGATGGTGTAGGCGCCGAAGCTGCAGTTGAGGAGCTCGGGCGGGTCCAGGTCGGCGATCACCGCCGCTATGGAGAAGTCGTCGCCGATCCCGAACGTGCTGAGCACCCGGGCGAGCTCGACGGTGGCGCCGGGCGCCAGCCGCTCGACCAGACCGGCGATGAACGTGCCGTGACCGGCCACCGGGTCGATCAGGTGGTCGTCGTTCTCGTCGGGCTCGTCGTGGGGGTGGTCTCCCAGCACCGACGGCGTGGCGCAGGGCGCGAAGTCGGGGCACCAGTGCTCGGCGGCCAGCCCGGTGTCGAGGACCACCACCCGACACGGATGGGTACCCGAGGAGCGAAGCGGCTCGACCAGCGGCGACACCGGCGATGCCAGCGTGCTCCGGGGAGCGACCTGGTGCTCGGGGACCGGCCACAGCCCGCCGCAGCAGCAGTCGCCTCCTCCGTTGGGGTTCCCGAACGTGGCGGGGTTGCCGAACGTGGCCGGGTTCCCGAACGTGGCCGGATTGCCGAACGTGGCCGGATTGCCGAACGT
>JAAZBK010000152.1 GCA_012513855.1 Acidimicrobiales bacterium | reverse complement strand
TGGCGGACCTGCTCCACGAACGCCTCGGTGTTGCGGCGACTGCGCTCCACCAGCTCCGCCACCATGGTCTGGGCCTGCTCGGTCTGGACCTCGCCGGCCTTCACCAGGTCCTTGACCAGCTCCTCGGCCTTGCTCTGGGTCATCGCCGTGAACGACATCCCGGCTTCGAGGTATCGCTTGAGTACGTTGGTCTGCGCCATGACCTGCATGGTACCGACCCCATGCAAGTGCTTGCAAAAGTTTGCACTGTGGTTGCTGGCACAGCACACGCCGGTTCAGGCCGGCGGAGGCCCTCGCTGGGGGGTGGGCGCGGGCAGCTCTACAAGCCGCCGATGCGGCCCGGCGGCCAGATCTTGAAGAACGCTCGACCGATGATCAGGTCCTCGTCGATGGGCCCGAAGCATCGGCCGTCGCCCGAGTTGATCCGGTTGTCGCCCAGGACGAACACGTGGCCGTCGGGGATGAGCAACCCCTCCGCCGTGTAGAGAGCGGCCATCTCCGGAGACCCGCACCCGTTGTCGAAGGTCTCGAGGCCGTGGGTGTAGGGCTCGTCCAGCTCGCGTCCGTCGATGAGCACCTTGCCGTCGAGGACGGAGACCCGTTCGCCCCCCAGGCCGACCACCCGCTTGATGAGGTCCTTGATGTCGGAGGGAGGTTCGTTGGGCGGCCGTTCGAAGACCACGACGTCTCCCCGGTTCACGTCGTGCAGGCGGTAGGAGAGCTTGTTGACGATGACCCTGTCGTTCTTGATCAGCGTGGTGGCCATCGAAGGCGAGGGGATCCAGAACGTCTGGAGGAAGAACGCCCGGATGAGGATGGCCACCAGCACCGCGCCACCGACCACGAGCACCCACTCCACCATGTTGCGGGTGCTCGACTTCTTCTTGGTGGCGCCGGCCGCTGGTTCCTGGTCGAGGTCGGGCTGGCCGGGCGCCGACCAGATGTCGTCGTCGTCGATGATCGATCCGATGGTCCGGGCATCGGCACCGGACGGCACTTCGCCTGTGCCTCCGTTGCCTGATGCCGAGCTCACGTCCCGAGACGCTAGCGCCTGGTCCAGCGACGCCGGCAGCGGGCGCGAGGCGCTCAGCGGTAGCGGTCGAGCACCCGTGCAGCCGCAGCAGCGGCAACGCCGGCATCGCCGAGTCGCTCGTCGATGGCCACCGGCGTGGCGTCGGGCCCCAGCCGCAGGAGGATCCGCTCCAGCCACGACGCGCCCGTGACCGAGAGGGTCACTCGCATGCTCTCCCCCACCTGTTCGACGTGCTGGACGGGGTAGGCCTCGACGACCCAGGCGGCGGCCGGCGACAGGTCCAGCACCACGGTGGGAGCGTCTTCTGGAATGCCGACGGTGTCGTTCCCCTTGGGGGCGGGAGCGGCGGGATCGTCGGTGACGACGAGGTCGTCGATCCGGTCCAGGCGGAAGCGACGACCATCGTCCTTGGCAACGTCGAGGCCCGACAGGTACCACTCGCCGTCCCTGCTGAGCAGCCGCCACGGCTCGACCAGTCGTTCCTCCACGGCGTCGCGCCCGTAGCTCCAGTAGGTGAAGCGAACCCGCCGGCCGGCCTCTATCGCCTCGGACAGCTCACGGCCGATCGTGCCTCCGTCGTGGTCGAGGTCGACGTCGAGCGTCTCCCCCACCGAGGCGCCCAGGAGATCGGCCAGCTTCGTGAGCGCACGGGCCAGGGGCTCGTCCGGGTCGGTGTGTTCGTCTACGAGCGCCCCAGCCGAGGCCAGGAGCGCCAGCCCCTCGGCCTCGGTGATCCGCAGGGGCCGACGGAACGAGAGCAGGTTGGCCTCGACCCGGGAGCCCTCGATGAACACGAGGAACGGCATGTCGTCGAACTCGGCCGAACCGTCGCCGATCATGGTCGCCATCTCGAGCTCCTTCAGGAGCTGGGCCTCTGACATGTCGAAGCGCGCACAGGCCTCGGAGACCTCGACGCCGTCGGGATGGGCGGCCACCCACTGGAGCATCGCCAGGAGGCGCTGGATCCGCGTGGCCATCGGGAGCGGGGCGGTGCTCACTACGCCTCCTCTCCGGCGATGCGGGTGAGCCAGTCGACCATCTCGGCGCGCAGCTCGTCGGGTTCGAGCACCTCGGCCCGGTCGAGGTATGCCAGCACCCAGGAGCGGAAGCCGTCGCGGTTGTGCACGGTCAGCTCGACCACGAGCCCTTCGTGATCGTCCGACACCACCAGCTCATCGGAGAGGCCGTCGCGCACACCCACGGCTGCCACCGGGTCGAACCACACCCGGGCCTTCACCGGTTCGGCGTCGCCGCTGAGCGCCCACGGGTCGAGCTCGAGATCGTTGCCGCCCGGACCGGGCGGGGGGAACGCCCCGGGGTCGCCTGCAAGCGTCACCGGACCCTGGATCCTCCCCATCCGGTACCAGCGGCGCTCGTCCCGCTGGTGATCGTGACCGTGCAGGTACCAGCGGCCGCGGGCGAACTGGAGGCGATGAGGATCCACCAGGCGGTCCAGATCGCGGTAGCGGAAGGTGAGCCGCTGCCGACCCACGACCCCGGCGAAGGCGGTCACCAGGTTCGGATCGTCGGCCAGCTCGGCCCGTTGCTGGACGCTGCTGGCGCCGCCGCCGAGCTTGAACATGGCTCGCCGTCCCAGGCCACCGGTGAAGCCGACCACCGCGGCCGCCAGGTTGAGGGCCTCGAGCTCGTCGTCGTCCAGCCCCGGGTCGCGCAGCTCGTAGTCGGACTTCAGGATGCGGTAGCCGAGAACCGGTGGATCGGCTCCCGGAACCTCCTCGACGGTGAGCGGCACGCCCATCTCTCGCAGCTCGTCCTTGTCCCGTTCGAACTGGCGCTTGAAGGAGGCGTCGACCTCGGGATAGCCGCGGATCCGCGAACGGATCTGGTTGGCCGAGAGCGCCCGTGGGGTGTCCATCAGCAGGTCCATGAGCAGGACCAGGCGCTCGAGTCTCTCGCGGGCCGACACAGCGCCGGAGCCTAGGTGCCCGTCAGCCGGGGAGGAGCCCGACGGCGTGGCGCCCGGCGCTCGCGGTGGCACGGAAGAAGAGCTCGTCCTCGTCGGGGCCGCGTCCCATCGTCCGAACCGCTAGCCCGCGGTGGGCGAGGTCGCCGGCGACGTCGCCGGCTTCGACCTCGACCCATCGGTGGCGGTCGAGTCCCTCGGGAGTCTCCACGCCGGGCGGAACCGGCACGTCGACCGACGATCGGGTGGCGTCGAGCGCGGTGAGCGTGTGGTGGCTGATGCCCTGGTGGCGAGGGCGGGCGTCGCCCGATGAGGCGCGCACGCAGGCCACGGCCGACGCCCCGAGCCAGCTGGCGGCATCGAGCGCCGGTGCCACCTCGAGACCGCTGAAGCCGAGCCGGCTCCCCGTGCCGGCGACGCCCGGCCCCATGGCCACGACGATCACCTCGGCGTCGACGAGTCGACGGGCCACCACCAGCGCGCTCGGCACGTTCAGGCATTCGTGGTCTCCACCGAACGCGTGACCGGCCGTGACCGTGCCGGCCAGCAGGCCCTTGTCGGAGAGCTCCGCGACGGTGTCGCTCAGGGCCAGCGGCAGCGCTCCCCCGTCGGTCATCACGTAACCCACGCGGGTACCGGGCCGCACCGCGTCGATGACCGCGGCGAGCACGGGCAGCTGGCTGTGCAGCCCGGCGACCACCACCGGCGTTCCGGTGAGGTCGGTGTCGAGGTCCGGTGCTGCCTCCTCCGCTGCTCCGGTGTCGACCTGGAGGCTCGTGTACCTGAGCTTCATGAGGTGGCCGGGCCCTGGAACCGTCCAGGCTCCGGCGCTGAGGTTCCAGTGGACGACGTGCCACCCGCCCGTGCCGAGACCGAGGTCGACGGCGGTGGTGTTGACCACGACCCGGTCGCCCGTGGTGACCTCGCCCGTGGTCTGGGTGATCGCGTAGGCCCGATCGCCGTTGTCGAGCCGGACGCGGGTGATGCCGTCCCTGGTGCCCAGCAACTCGGTGACGGTCGCTTCGCGGAAGGTGGGCAAGCTACGAGCTCACAGCGACGCGATGAGCTTCTCGACGCGGTCGTCGTGGGACTTGAACGGGTCCTTGCACAACACCGTGCGCTGGGCCTGGTCGTTCAGCTTCAGGTGGACCCAGTCGACGGTGTAGTCGCGCTTGCGCTCCTTGGCCTTGCGGATGAACTCGCCACGGAGCCGGGCCCGCGTGGTCTGGGGCGGCTGGTCGGTGGCGATGTCGATCTCGTCGTCGTCGCACACCCGATCGACGAGGCCCCGGGACTGCATGCGGTAGAAGAGGCCCCGCGACCGGTTGATGTCGTGGTACTGGAGGTCGATCAGGGCCACCTGGGGATCCGACAGCGACAGGTCGTGACGTTCCCGGTACTTCTCGATGAGGTTGTGCTTGATCACCCAGTCGCAGCCGGTGTCGAGCGAGAGCGGATCGCGCTCGATGGCGGTTATGGCGTGTTCCCAGGCATCGAGCGCCGCCTTCTCCTCGGGGCTCAGACCACGGGTCTCCGCGTACCGGAGCGCGCGCTGGAGGTACTCGCTCTGGATGTCGAGCGCCGACACCTCCCGGCCGTTGGCAAGGCGCACGCGCCTCGTGCACGTGATGTCGTGGCTGATCTCGCGGATGGCCCGGATCGGGTTCTCGAGCGTCATGTCCCTCAGGACCACGTTCGGTTCCTCGAGCATCCGGAGCAGCAGGCTGGTGGCACCGACCTTCAAGAAGGTGGCGTGCTCGCTCATGTTGGAGTCGCCGACGATGACGTGGAGGCGGCGGTACCTCTCGGCATCGGCGTGGGGTTCGTCGCGGGTGTTGATGATGGGTCGGGACCTGGTGGTGGCGCTGGACACGCCCTCCCAGATGTGCTCGGCGCGCTGGCTGATCGAGAACATCGCGCCACGGGCGGTCTGGAGGACCTTCCCGGCACCGGCGTAGATCTGGCGGCTCACCAGGAACGGGATCAGGACCTCGGCGTAGTGGCCGAAGTCGTCGCTGCGGCTGGTGAGGTAGTTCTCGTGGCAGCCGTAGGAGTTGCCGGCCGAGTCGGTGTTGTTCTTGAACAGGTAGACGGTGCCCCTGATGCCCTCCTCTCGGAGGCGCTGCTCGGCGCTCACCAGGAGCTGTTCGAGGATCCGTTCGCCTGCCTTGTCGTGCACGACAAGTTCTCGGACCGAATCGCACTCCGGGGTGGCGTACTCGGGGTGGCTGCCCACGTCGAGGTACAGCCGGGCTCCGTTGACCAGGAACACGTTGCTGCTGCGGCCCCAGGAGACCACGCGGCGGAACAGGTAGCGCGCCACCTCGTCGGGGCTGAGGCGACGCTGGCCGCGAGACGTGCAGGTGACCCCGTACTCGTTCTCGAGGCCATAGATCCGACGTTCCACACCGTCACCGTACCGGCGACGGGCGCCGGCGCGTGGCCACGCCAGACCTGCACCGGTACGGCGCCTCCGGCAAGGTCACATGAAGGTGCAGGCGTCTCGCATCGCGGCGTCGAGCGCGGCGTCGCCGTAGGTGGCGTCGAGCTCGGAGAAGGAGTTGCCCACCGCCTGGGTCTCGGTCTGGAAGGTCGCAACCAGGTCCGAGATCGTCGTCTGGAACGTCTCGGGGTCGGCGGTGGAGGCCACCTCGGCCTCTCCTCGAGCTGTCTCGATGGTGGCGTGGAAGGCCTCGAACTTGCCCAGGAGGGCCTGGTGGAAGGCCTCGCCGTCGTCGATGTCGGGAGCACCGAGGGCGTCGAGCTCGTCTATCAGAGTGCGGGTGCGACCCGACACGTCTGTGAACAGCCCGACGATGGCTGCCCTGGCGCCTTCGAGGTCGCCTGGAGCGATGCTGCTCTGCAACGCCTCGCCTGCGCCGTTGACCCCGTTGAGCCAGGTCTCGAAGCTCCCGCAGAAGCCGCCGGCCCAGACCTCGACCTCGACGAGGTCGGAAGCAGGTTCGGTGGTGGTCGTGGTGGGCTCAGTGGTCTCGGTGGTCTCGGTGCTCGACGACGGCACCTCCGTGGTGGTGGCGTCGGCGGCATCGCCGTCGCCCGACGCTCCGCACGCGCCGCCCAAGAGGACGAGCGCGGCGAGCAGGACTACTAGGTGCTTGCGCATGGGGTTGGTCTCCGAAGGTGGGGGAAGGGCTGACCAAACCCGGACGAGGCTAACGGCGCACCTCCGGCTTGCCACCCGACGGTGGGCGGCCGCGCCGAGGGAGCGGCCCCGTCAGCTGCCGGTGAGCAGTTCGGAGACCTCGTTGTCTTCCAGGCGCCGGAAGCACCGCCGTTGGAGGGAGCGGTCCAGCAGCGCGACCTCGAGGTCGGCCGCGGCCAGGGTGCGGTCGGGACCGGCGAGGGCGTTCGCCGCCACGTTGAGACCGGCCGCGAGGTCGGTGGTGTCGCCGAGACCGGCGTCGACGCGCTCGGCCACCGACTCGGCATCGCCGCCCAGGACGGCGCTGCGCTGCTCGTCGATGACCGTTCCGTCGTAGAGGAGGTGGAACAACTGGTCGTCTTCGGGACCGTGGCCCAACTCCGCCACCAGGATCTCGACCTCGAGCGGCTTCATCTCGTGGGTGAACACCTGGCCGAGGATCTGCGCGTACTGGTTGGCCAGGCTCCGGGCGTCGACGTCCTCTCTGCTGAACGAGTAGCCCTTGAGGTCGGCGGCTCGCACGCCCGAGATCCGCAACTGGTCGAACTCGTTGTACTTGCCGACGCCGGCGAAGGCGATGCGGTCGTAGATCTCCGACACCTTCCGCAGGGTGGTCGACGGGTTCTCGGCCACGATGAGGATCCCCTCGACGCATATCACCGCCACCAGGCTCCGGCCGCGGGCGATGCCCTTGCGCGCGTAGTCGGCGCGATCCTTCATCACCTGTTCGGGAGCGACGTAGAAGGGCATGCTCACGACTTGGCTCCTCCGCCGTCGGGGCCGACGATCTGGTGGTATCGGTCGGCCAGCTCCGAGTCTTCGACGCGAGTGAACCCCTCGGCATCGATGGTGGCGACCACCGGCCAGATGTTGCGACGAGGGTCGGGTCCACCGGTGGCGGAGTCCTCGTCGGCTGCGGTGATCAGCGCCCGAAGGGCGAGGTCGAGCGCGTCGCCGCGGCTCAGGCCCTCGGCGAAGCCCAGCTTGACCACGGTGGCGGCGTGCAGCCCGCCCGAACCCGAGGTGGCGTAGTCGTTCTCCTCGTAGCGGCCACCGGTGACGTCGTACTGGAACAGCCGGCCGGCGTTGCGCCTGGTGTCGTACCCGGCGAAGAGGGGGACCACGGCCAGGCCCTGCATCGCGGCCGGCAGATGGTTGCGGACCATCCCCGAGAGCTGGTTCGCCTTGCCCTCGAGCGAGAGCGGCGAGCCCTCGACCTTCTCGTAGTGCTCGAGCTGGAGCTGGAAGAGCTTCACCATCTCCATGGCCGGGCCGGCCGCGCCGGCGATGGCCACCCCGGACCACCGATCGGCGGCGAACACCTTCTCGATGGTCCGGTGGCTGATGAGGTTCCCGGAGGTGGCCCTGCGGTCGCCGGCCATGACCACGCCGTCGGCGTAGCGGATGGAGACGACGGTGGTGCCGTGGGTGACGGGTCCGGCAGCGGAGACCGGCCCGTCGGGCGCGGCGGGTACCAGGCCCTGGCGCCGCAACAGGGCGGCGAAGTCCGGACCCGGGTCGTCTCCGGGAGAGAAGGTCGGAATCTGCACGCCGAGCAGGGTAGCCGGAGCTACTCGCCGCCCTTTTGGACGTAGGACCTCACGAAGTCCTCGGCGTTGGATTCCAGCACCTCGTCGATCTCATCGAGGAGATCGTCGATGTCGGCCTTCAGCTTCTCACCGGTGTCGGTCCCGGCCGGGGCCTCGGCTACCTCCTCGGTGCTCCGCGCGGGGGCCGGCTTGCGCTTCTGCTCACGTTCAGCCATGTCGGTCCTCCTTCAAGCTCCACCCAACCTACTGAGGAGATCAGCAGGAGTGGTGCACTCGTCCAACAAGGTACCGACGTGGCTGCGCGTTCCGCGCAGGGGTTCCATCATCGGCACCCGGCGCAGGGCGTCGCCGCCCACGTCGAACACCAGGGAATCCCAGTTCGCCGCCACCACCGACTCGGCCCACTGCTGGAGGCACCGGCCGCGGAAGTAGGCCCGCGTGTCCTCCGGGGGCTCGGTGGTGGCCCGCTCGACGTCGGCATCGTCGGTGAGCCGGACGAGCCCGGCCCGGCGGGCCAGCGATCGCTCGGGCCGCAGGTCGTGGTACTGCAGGGCCAGGGCGGCCAGGCGCTGGTCGCCCCAGTCGAGGTCGTGGCGCTCGCGGTATCCGCTCAGGATCCTGTACTTGGCCACCCAGTCGAGCCGGTCGGCCAGGCGCATCGGGTCGGCCTCCATGTCGGTGAGCACCTGTTCCCAGGTCTGGAGGACCTGCTCCCCCGCCGACCCGCCGACGGCGTCGAAGCCGTGGGCGTCGGCCCACTTGCGGGCCCGGTCGAGGTGCTCCCACTGGATCTCCAGCGCCGTGACGGTGGAACCGTCGGCCAGCTCGATGGGCTTGCCCAGGGAGAGGTCGTAGGAGACCTGGCGCATCGCCTCCACCGGTGACCGGAACGCGAAGGTTCGTGGGAGCGCCTCGTCCTCCACCATCGCCAGCACGAAGGCGGTGGTGCCGACCTTCAAGAAGGTGGCGGTCTCCGAGCAGTTCGCATCGGCTGAGATCACGTGGAGGCGCCGGTACTTCTGGGCGTCGGCGTGGGGTTCGTCGCGCGTGTTGACGATCGGCCGCTTCAGGGTGGTCTCCAGCCCCACCTCGGCCTCGAAGAAGTCGGCCCGCTGGGTGAGCTGGAACGGCACGTCGCGCACGCTCAGACCCGGGGCCTCGGAGCCGATCTTGCCGCTGCCGGTGAAGATCTGGCGGCTGACGAAGTGGGCCGTGGCGTGGGTGACGATGCGGCCGAACGGAACCGACCGGGCCATCAGGTAGTTCTCGTGGCACCCGTAGGAGTTGCCCTTGCCGTCGGAGTTGTTCTTGTAGACCACGAGCTCGCTGCCCTCGGGCAGGAACCGGGTGGCCGCGGCCATCGAGCGCTGGAGGATCAGCTCCGCCGCCCGGTCGTAGAGCACCACCGACAGCGGATCAGCGCACTCCGGGGTCGACAGCTCGGGGTGGGCGTGGTCGACGTAGTAGCGGGCGCCGTTGGTGAGCACCGCGTTCACCAGGTGGGTCTCGACCTCGGGCGCCTGGGAGGGGCCGGTGGTGCCCCGGGCGTCGTTGCCGGGCATCTCGTCCTCGAAGTCCCAGCCCACGGTGGACGACGCCGCATCGCGCCGTTCGAGGTCGGAGAGGTAGGCGTTGATGAGCAGCGACGAGGCCGTGACCGGGTTCGACTCACCCGGCCCGCGTTGCACGATTCCGTACTCGGTCTCTATTCCCAGGACCTTGTGTTGCGCCACGCGCGGCACCCTACCGGGCAGAGGTGCCGGATCGAGCGAACCCGATCGCATCGGCCATCCCGCCAGGTGGGAACTTCGGCGCGGACTGGATAGGGTTTGTCTGCTCCCGCCTCCCTGGTTCCGCCGCCGGGTCGAGGCGGGAGCACTCGTCATTCGGAGGCTCCGCCGAGCGCGAGGATCGAGCGGTGGCGCGGAGCGATCCGCCCGGCGGCGAAGCGGTCAGAGGTACTGGCCGGTGGCCACCCGTTCGATGGAGCGACCGCCGGCGGGCTCGGCGTCGTGCTGACGCTTGATGAGGGTGCGGATGTAGACGATCCGCTCGCCCTTCTTGCCCGAGATCTTCGCCCAGTCATCGGGGTTGGTGGTGTTGGGGAGGTCCTCGTGCTCCTTGTACTCCTGGTGGATCGACGCGATGAGGTCGTCGGTTCGGATGCCCTTCGGGCCACCGCCGATGAGTCGCTTGATCGCCAGCTTCTTGGCCCGTCGGACGATGTTCTCGATCATCGCCCCCGACGCGAAGTCCTTGAAGTACATGACCTCCTTGTCGCCGTTCTGGTACGTGACCTCGAGGAACTGGTTGTCCTCGTCGTCGCGGTACATCTCCTCGACCGTGGTCTCGATCATGGCCTGGACGGCCTTGGCCGGATCACCGCCGCCGAGGTCGGCGATCACGTCGGCCGCGAGCGGCAGGTCGGTGGTGAGGTAGCGGGAGAAGATCTGGCTGGCCGACGTCTCGTCGGGCCGTTCGATCTTGATCTTCACGTCGAGCCGGCCCGGCCGCAGGATGGCCGGATCGATCAGGTCCTCACGGTTCGACGCGCCGATCACGATGACGTTCTTGAGCGTCTCGACGCCGTCGATCTCGGCGAGCAGCTGCGGCACGATCGTGGACTCCATGTCGGAGGAGATCCCCGAGCCGCGAGTGCGGAACATGGAGTCCATCTCGTCGAAGAACACGATGACGGGCCATCCCTCCTCCGACTTCTCGCGGGCTCGCTGGAACACCAGGCGGATCTGTCGCTCGGTCTCGCCCACGTACTTGTTCAGCAGCTCCGGGCCCTTGATGTTCAGGAAGTAGCTGCGGGCCTCATCGTCGCCCGACACCTCCGCCACCTTCTTGGCCAGCGAGTTGGCCACTGCCTTGGCGATGAGCGTCTTGCCGCACCCGGGCGGGCCGTAGAGCAGGATCCCCTTGGGCGCGGGCAGCTTGTGCTCTGCGAACAGGTCGGCGTGCAGGAACGGCAGCTCCACCGCATCGGCGATCTGCTCGATCTGGCTGTCGAGCCCGCCGACGTCGGCGTAGGAGATGTCGGGGACCTCCTCTAGCACCAGCTCCTCGACGTCGGGGCGGGGCAGCTTCTCCAGGATCAAGCCGGACCTGGAGTCCATGAGCACGGTGTCGCCGGTTCGGATCAGGTTGGCGAGCTCGTCGTCGATGATCTCGCACACCCGTTCCTCGTCGGCCCGACCCATGATGAGGACCCGGCCGTCGCCCATGTTGTCGCGCACCGTGACGACATCGCCGGTGTGGTCGGGGCTGCGGGTGAGGATGACGCTGAACGACTCGTTGAGCGCCACCTCGTCGCCCCGCTCCAGGGTCCGCAGCACGTCTGGCATCGCTGCCACCCTCATCTTGCGACCACCGGAGAACACGTCGACGGTGTCGTCGTCGTTGGTGGCGAGCACGGTGCCGTAGGCGGCCGGCGGCTGGGTGAGCTTCTCGACCTCCTCGCGCAGCGCCGCGATGTGGTCGCGAGCCTCTCGGAGGGTGTAGGTGAGCTTCTCGTTCTGGCTCACCGCCTGCTGGAGCTGTCCCTTGGTCTCGAGCAGCCGTTCCTCGAGGGTCCGAACCCGCTTCGGCGCGTCCTGCAGCCGCTTGCGCAGCGAGACCACCTCGTCTTCGAGAGAGGCGGCCTGCTCTCTGAGTTCGTCCAGCTCGGCCTGCTGGAGCTCGAGCTCTCGCCTGGTTTCGTCGGTGCTCATGGAACACTCTCCTGGCTTCGGCCCCCGTCGACGGACGAAGGGCGACTCGCTGGCGACGCTACACGGACGGATCGGCGATGCAACGCACCCCTTCCGGTGGCCACGACGGCGGTCGACGGGTTTCCCGCGTGGCCCACATCGACCACCGGGAGCATCCGCGGTGTGACCGACGACCCTCCCGGGGAGCGGTACCGACACCGGCCTGAGGTTCTGGTTCGCGCAGCCGGTCCGCTACGCTCCGCGGGCAACGCCAACCACCCTCGACCACCGGAGGTCGGGGGGAAATCCAGGAGAGAGGCAACCGCACCATGAAGGTCTGGATCGACCAGGATCTCTGCACCGGCGACGGGCTCTGCGAGGAGATCGCTCCCGACGTCTTCACCCTCCTCGACGATGGCTTGGCCTACGTGAAGGAAGGGTCGAAGGTGTTCT
>JAAZBK010000151.1 GCA_012513855.1 Acidimicrobiales bacterium | reverse complement strand
CGCTGGCGCAGCTCCTCCTCGGTGGCCTTCATGACCTCCCGGCCCTCCGAGGCTGCCGTGCGCATCGCCTGGCCGACGTTGCGGGCCGAAGCCGCGGCCCGGTCGGCCACCTGCTCGGGCAGGTACCGGTCGATGGCGGCCTCGACCTTGCGCTTGGCCCGGAACGCTCCGGTGGCCCCGACCGCCATGCCGATCCCCATCCACGTGACGCGCTTGAACACCCGCCCGACACTAGCCACCCCAACGTCGACCCCGACTCGTTCTGGCAACCGAAAGCGCGCCCACAGCGCAGAGATCACAACCAGAACGAGTCCGGACCGGGTGGAGGGGTGGAGGGGTGGAGGTACCGCAGGGTCAGCGCTTGCGGGGCTGGCCCTCGCGGAGGCGGCGGGCGGCCCTCGACGCGCCCGAGGTGACGGCCACCGTCTTGATCACGGGGGCCGACAGGGCCCTGTAGGCCAGCTTGGACGTGGCGTCGACGGTGGCCGAGATCGACTCGGCGCTGCCGACGAGACGGTCGACGCGGGCCACCTCCGCGTTGGCCTCGTCGAGCGTGACGGCCAACTGCTCCAGGAGGGGTAGCGCCTGGTCGTTCACCTCGTCGAGCGTGGCCCGCACCTGCCGGACCGTGGTCAGGATCCGCTGCAGCGCGTACAGGACGGCCACCACCGCCACGATGCTGCAACCGGTGACCACCACCACCGCCAGATCGGCACCCGAGAGCTCCGCGTAGACGTTCACCGTTCGTCGTCCTCTCGCTGATCCTGGTCCTGTTCGCCCGAGCGAGCACTGCTGCCATCCTCGCCACGCATACCCTCGCCCCTGCCACCCGACTCGCCGGCACGACCGCCGCCGCGCTCGCCTCGTTCGCCCTGATCGCCCCGACCGGCCGGGGTGGTTCGGTGCTCTGCCATGCGCTCGGCGATCTCCCGTTCGTGACCGTGATCGGAGGGTTGGTAGTACCGGGCGCCGACCACGTCGTCGGGGAGGTACTGCTGGGGCAGCCAGCCGCGGTCGTCGTCGTGAGGGTACCGGTAGCCGTCGCCGTGGCCCAGCTTCGCCGCCCCCTGGTAGTGGGAGTCCCGCAAGTGCGCCGGCACGCCGGACGACGGCCGGGACCGGACGTCTTCGCGGGCCCGCCAGATGCCGAGGGCGCTGCGGTTCGACTTGGGTGCCGAAGCCAGGTGCACCACGGCCTGGGCCAGGTTGAGCTGGGCCTCGGGCAGCCCGACGTGCTCCACCGCATGGGCTGCTGCCACCGCCACCACCAAGCCGGTGGGATCGGCCTCGCCCACGTCCTCGGACGCGAGGATGATGAGGCGCCGGGCGATGAACCGGGCGTCCTCGCCGGCCTCGAGCATGGTGGCCAGCCAGTAGAGACCGGCATCGGCGTCGGAGCCCCGGATGCTCTTGATGAAGGCCGAGATCACGTCGTAGTGCTCGTCGCGTCCGTAGCGGATCGCCTTGGTGCCGAGCGCGGCCTCGGCATCGGTGGCCGTCACCACGGGGGGCTCGGATCGCGCCCGGGCCAGGGCCACCGCCACCTCGAGGCTGGTGAGGGTGTGCCGGCCGTCGCCGTTGGCGCGCTCGGCCAGGTGGGTGACGGCGTCGTCGTCGGCGGTGGCTCCCTCGGCCTTCAGAGCCCGCTCGATCAAGCGACGGGCCGCGACGTCGTCGAGGGCGTTCAGCCGGAACAGCGTCGACCGGCTGAGCAGCGGCGGGTTCACCTCGAAGTAGGGGTTCTCGGTGGTGGCGCCGATCAGCACCAGCAGCCCGCTCTCCACCGACGGCAGCAGCGCGTCCTGCTGGGCCTTGTTGAAGCGGTGGACCTCGTCGAGGAACAGGATCGTTCCCTGGCCTCGCTCACCCAGCCGGTGCTCGGCGCGCGCCACCACCTCCCGGACGTCCTTCACGCCCGCGGTGACGGCCGAGAGGGTCTCGAACGCCTTGGCGGTGTGTCCGGCGATGACCCGGGCGAGGGTCGTCTTGCCGGTGCCCGGCGGCCCCCACAGGATCACCGACGACAACCGGTCGCCCTCGATCAGGACCCGCAGCGGCTGACCGGGACCGAGCAGGTGGTCCTGACCGACCACGTGGTCGAGCGACCGGGGCCTGAGGCGCTCCGCCAACGGAGCCTTGGCGGCCAGGCGGTCCTCGGCGGCCGCGGCGAACAGGTCGTCGGCCATCAGCGCGCGGTGCTCTCGGAACCCGCCTGGTCGTCGATGGCCATGAGCAGCCGGTCGAGCTTGGCCTCGACCCGGGCGATGTCCTCGGAGTCGGCCACCCGGATGCGGAGGCTGGCCAGCTCCCGGGCCAGGAAGTCCAGGTCGGCCTTCACCTCGGCACCGCGACGGCGGTCTTCCTTGGCCTCCTCGCGGTCTCGCTCGGCCTGGCGCGTCTCGGCCAGGAGGATGAGCGGCGCGGCGTACGCGGCCTGGGTCGAGAACGCCAGGTTCAACAGGATGAAAGGGAACGCATCTATTCGCCACCCCTCGGGAGCCAGGGCGTTCCAGGCGATCCACGCAGCCACCGCCACCGTCTGGATGACCAGGAACTTGGCGGTGCCCATGGTGTGGGCGATGCGCTCGCTGAACCGACCGAACCCCTCGGGGTCGTAGTGGTAGCCCAGGCGCTCCCCGTAGCGGGGCACCGAGAGGTCTTCGACGCCTCTGCCTCTACCAAGTCGGATGCGCACGGCGAAACCCTACCGTCCACTCCTCACGGCCCCGGGCCTCACCTTCGGCCCTCTGGCGCCATCGGGAGGTGTCCCCCGGGCGACCTGTGCGCTCGAGAACCTGCGCTACGAGCTCTTCTTGGGGAGGAGGCGCAGGCCCAGATCGGCGAGCTGGGCCGGGTCGACCGCCGTGGGTGCGTCGGTCATGGGATCGGTGCCCGACTGGGGCTTGGGGAAGGCGATCACCTCCCGGATGTTCTCCTCGCCGGCGAGGATCGCGGTGAGCCGGTCGATGCCGAAGGCGAAGCCGCCGTGGGGCGGGGCGCCGTAGCGGAACGGCGTGAGGAAGAACCCGAACCGCTTGTCGGCCTCTTCCTGGGAGATCCCGAGGAGGCGGAAGATCCGGCTCTGCAGCTCCGGTTCGTGGATCCGGATCGAGCCCGAGCCCAGCTCCCAACCGTTGAGCACCAGGTCGTAGGCCAGGGAACGGACCGCCATGGGGTCGCTCTCCAGCTTGTCCATGTCTTCGGGGTGGGGGTGGGTGAAGGGGTGGTGGCCGGGCTTGGGGTTCCCCTCGTCGTCCTGGCCCACGAACATGGGGAAGTCGATGACCCACACGTACCGGTACGGACCCTCGTGGACCGGCGGGCGGCCGACGTCGTTGCGGAGGGTGCCCAGCACCTCACAGGTCTGGTGCCATTCGTCGGCCACGATCAGCAACAGGTCGCCAGCCTCGGCGCCGAACGCCGCGACCAGTCCGGCCTGCTCGGCCTCGGAGAGGAACTTGGCCACCGGCGACGTGAGGACGCCGCCGTCCTCGACCTTCATCCACACCAGGCCCTTGGCGCCGAGGGACTTGGCCCGGTCGGTCAGGCCGTCGAGCTTGTTCCGGCCGTAGTCGGCGGCGGCGCCGTCGACCTTGATGCCCTTGATCGACGGCGCCTTGAAGGCGTTGAAGCCGGTGTCGGCGAAGATCGGGGTGAGCTCCACCAGCTCCATGCCGAAGCGGAGGTCGGGCTTGTCGATGCCGTACCGGTCCATGGCGTCGTGCCAGGTGATCTGCTCGATCTCGGGTGGCCGCTCCCCCGTCACGGCCTCGGCCGCCGCCATCACGGCCTCGGAGATGAACGCCAGCACGTCGTCCTGGGTGACGAAGCTGGCTTCGGCGTCGAGTTGCATGAACTCGTACTGGCGGTCGGCGCGCAGATCCTCGTCTCGGAGGCACCGGGCGATCTGGAAGTAGCGGTCGGTGCCGCCCACCATCAGCAGCTGCTTGTAGAGCTGGGGGCTCTGGGGCAGCGCGTAGAAGTCTCCGGGACTCTGACGGCTGGGGACCAGGAACTCCCGGGCCCCCTCGGGTGTCGACGGCATGAGCATCGGGGTCTCGACCTCGATGAAGCCCTGGTCCTCCATGGCCCGCCGGATCGCGGAGTTGACCTTTGCCCGGACCCGCAGGTTGCGCTGCATGCGCTCCCGGCGAAGATCGAGGTAGCGGTAGCGCAGCCGGACCATCTCGTCCACGTCGTCGGCCCGGCCGTCCATGGGGAACGGGGGCGGCTCGGCCACCGAGAGGACCTCCACCTCGCAGTCCTGGACCTCGATCTCGCCGGTGGCGAGCTTGGTGTTGACCGTTCCCTCGAGGCGGTTCTTGACGGTGCCGGTGATCCGCACCACGTACTCGCTGCGGACGTCGACCGACCCGGGTACGACGCACTGCACCACGCCCGTGTGGTCGCGGAGGTCGACAAAGGCGAGGTGCTCGCCGTGCTCACGACGCTTGGCGACCCATCCGACCACGCTGACCTGCTGTCCGACGTGGTCGGTCCGCAGATCGCCGTTGTAGTGGGTGCGCAGCCCGGCTGCCTGGGTCACGGTTGCTCCTCGGGAGAGGTTGAAGATGAGGTGGTGGACGGGGTGGCCGGCTCCGACGCCAGCGCCGATCGCAGGTGGTCGACCAGGTTCGGACGAGGCACCGTGGTCTGCTCGGCGCCGAATTCGGCTCGCAGCGGGCGGACCGTGGCCACGCCATCGGCCAGCTCCTGGTCGCCCACGATCACGGCGTATGCCGCACCCGAGCGGTCGGCGGCCTTCATCTGGGCTCGCATGGCTCGCTGGTCGAACGCCCGGTCGCAGCGGATGCCGGCCGAACGCAGCTCGGCGGTGAGGTCGCGCGCCTCGGCTCCCCCGGTGACGTCGACCACGAAGACGTCGAGCCGTGATGCCGGCGCTTCGAACACGCCCTCGGCGTCGCAAGCGATCATCAGGCGCTCGATGCCCGACCCGAACCCGATCCCGGGTGTGGGCGGGCCGCCCAGCTCCTCGACCAGGCCGTCGTAGCGGCCACCGCCGAGGATCGTGGCCTGGGCGTTGTCGACCAGGGTGGGGACGAACTCGAAGGTGGTGTGGGTGTAGTAGTCGAACCCGCGCACCAGCCGCGGCGCGGCCACGAACGGGAGGCCGGCCGCCTTCAACCCGCTGGTGAGCCGCTCGTAGTGCTGCTCGCTCTCGACCGACAGGTGGTCGGCGATCGCCGGTGCCTCGGCGGTGACCGAACGGGTGGCGCGCCGCTTGGAGTCGAGCACCCGCATCGGGTGGGCGGCCACCTTGTCGCGGTCTTCTTCGTCGAGGTCGCCCAGGTGGTCGGTGAGCCACCCCCTCAGCACCTCGACGTAGCGCATGCGGTCTGCCGCGGTGCCCATGGTGTTGACCTGGAGCTCGACCTGCCGGAGGCCCAACGCCCGCAGGAACTCCCAACCGATGGAGATCACCTCGACGTCGAGGTCGGGGTCGGCCGAACCGAGCGCCTCCAGGCCCACCTGGTGGTGCTGGCGATAGCGACCGGCCTGGACCCGCTCGTACCGGAACGCGGGCGTGGCGTACCAGACCTTCCATGGCGTCTGGGGGTGGTGCTGCACGAACGCCCGCACGATCGAGGCCGTTCCCTCGGGACGGAGCGCGATGCGTCGCCCGCCCTTGTCGTCGAAGTCGTACATCTCCTTGCGGACCGCGTCGGCCCCCTCGGACTCCCGCTGGAAGACGCCGATCTCTTCGAACATGGGCGACTGGACCAGCCCGTAGCCCGCCCTCTCCACAGTGGACGCGAAGGTGGCCAGCAGGGCCTCCCACCGGGCCGAGACCGGCGGCAGGATGTCTTGCGTGCCGTTGGGCGCCTGGTACCGGGGTCGAGCCATGGGGAGCCAAACCTACCGGTCGCCTGCGACGCCTCGCGAACCCGTTGACCGAGGTGGACGGACTGGACGAGGTGCGGTCGGCCGACGCTCGGGGCGACCCGCGCGCCGGCCTAGGACACCACACGCCCCCGGTCTGTCAGGCCGGCCGCTGCTGCTAGCGCGGTGGGCGCGGCTCGGAGTGATCCCAGTCGGCGAGGAGCGCCCGTATGGCCGTGGTGAGGACCAGCGGCTCGTCGAGCATCGGATGGTGCCCGGCCGACGGTAGCTCCACCACGGGAGCGTTGCGGCCGAGCATCTCGTACATCGACTCCCCGATGTCCTCGGTGACGAGGCCGTTCTCAGCTCGCAGGAGGGCGAAGCGGCACCTGACCTCGGGGAGGTACGGGAGCGCGACCGCTCGGATGCTCCCGGTGAACGCGTCGAAGAGGTTGTGGTGGAACTTCCAACTCCAGCCGCCCTCGACCTCCCGGAGGGATCGGCGAGCCACGTGGTGCATCACGTAGGGCAGGTAGTTCTCCTGCGGCGGGACGGTGCGGAACCGCTCGAGCGCCTGATCGCGCGACTCGTAGACCCGGGGGACGCCGAACGCCTGACCGGCCCGGGCCACCTCGACCTCGGGGTCGGGAGCGACCACGGGCGAGTCGACCACCACGACGCCGGCGAGGTCGTCGGAGCGCAGGGCGGCCGTGGCGATGGTGACGAAGCCTCCCATCGAGTGGCCCACCACCACCGGCGGACCGGCGATCCCCGCGGCAGCCGCCACCGCCATGACCTCCTCGGACCACTGCTCGAGCGAGTACTGCTGACGCCAGCCACTGTCGCCGTGACCGGAGAGGTCGATGGCCACCACCCGGAAGTGGCGGGCGTAGGGAGCGGCGACGTGGGTCCACCAGTGGGCGTGGGCACCGCCGCCGTGGACGAACACGAGGCCGCGCCGTCCGGCTTCACCCCATGCCAGGTAGTGGATCGAGGTGCCTGCGACGTCGACCGTGCTCTCCGAGAACGGCACCTCGAGTGCCCGACGGAACCAGGTCGGAGCGTCCGGGGACAGGAGGTCGTCTGCT
>JAAZBK010000150.1 GCA_012513855.1 Acidimicrobiales bacterium | reverse complement strand
GGCGCCTCGGTTTACCCACGATGCTTGTCTGGTCGGCTCGCCTTCGGCTCGCCTCCTCAGCGCGGTCGGGGCCCGTGGGTACCCAGGCTCAGCGGGTGGTGGGGAACCAGTCGGCGCGCGAGCTCTCGTAGGTCTCGATGGCCCCGGTCTTCTGGAGGGTCAGGCCGATGTCGTCCAGGCCTTCGAGGAATCGGTGCTGGACCGAGTCGTCGAGCGGGAAGTCGACCGAGACCCCCAGCGCCGGCACCTCCAGCGTGCGGCGCTCGACGTCGATGGTGATCTCCAGGGTGGGATCGGCCTCGACGGCCCGCATGAGCTTCTCGCTCACCTCGGGTGAGACCACCACCGGGACGAGGCCGTTCTTGGTGGAGTTGTTCCGGAAGATGTCACCGAAGCGGGGCGACACCACGGCCTGGAACCCGTACTGCTGGATCGCCCACACGGCGTGCTCGCGGGAGGAGCCGGTGCCGAAGTTGGGGCCGGCGAGCAAGATGGTGGCCCCGGCGTACTGCTCCTGGTTGAGCACGAAGTCGCGGTCGTCGCGCCACTCGGAGAAGAGGCCCTTCTCGAAGCCGGTGCGCTCGACCTGCTTGAGCCAGTCGGACGGGATGATCTGGTCGGTGTCGACGTCGGAGCGGTCGAGCGGGACGGCGGTGCCGGTGACGATGCGGACGGCTTCCATGGGTGTGCTTCCTCAGGTGTGGTGTGGAGTTCCATGTCGAGGTGTGAGCACTTTGGTCGAATTATTCGACCGTTCTGCACACACCTGAATCGGTGATGTCGAGGTGTGAGTGCTTTGGTCGAATTATTCGACCGTTCTGCACACACCTCGGTGGGTGGGGGGTGGGGTGGGGTGGGGGTGCGGTTGGGGGTCAGAGGTCCTCGGGGGGGGCGAAGTGGCCCGCGATTGCGGTGGCGGCGGCGACCGCAGGGGAGACCAGGTGGGTGCGACCGCCCCGACCCTGGCGTCCCTCGAAGTTGCGGTTCGAGGTGGAGGCCGAGCGCTCGCCGGGAGCCAGCTTGTCGGGGTTCATGGCGAGGCACATCGAGCAGCCCGGATCGCGCCAGTCGAAGCCTGCCTCGGTGATCACCCGGTCGATGCCCTCGGCCTCGGCCTGGGCCTTGACCGCCCACGACCCCGGCACCACCAGGGTGCGGAGGCCCGAGGAGACCTTGCGGCCCTTGGCGACCTCGGCCACCGCCCGGAGGTCCTCGATGCGGCCGTTGGTGCAGGAGCCGATGAACACGGTGTCGACCGCGATCTCCTTGAGCGGCGTACCGGCGGCGAGGCCCATGTACTCGAGGGCCCGTTCGGCGGCGTTGCGCTCCACCGGGTCGGCGAACGACGCCGGATCCGGAACGCTGTCGGTGATGGGGGCGACCTGACCGGGGTTGGTGCCCCAGGACACGTGGGGGAATATCTCGGCCGCGTCGAGGCTCACCTCCTTGTCGAAGGTGGCGTCGTCGTCGGTCACCAGGGTCTTCCAGTACTCGACGGCCTCGTCCCATGCGGCGCCCGACGGAGCGTGCTGGCGGCCCTGGAGGTAGTCGAATGTGGTCTGGTCGGGAGCGATCATGCCGGCCTTGGCCCCGGCCTCGATCGACATGTTGCAGACGGTCATCCGCCCCTCCATGGAGAGCCCACGGATGGCGGAGCCGCGGTACTCGGCGATGTGGCCGATGCCGCCGCCGGTGCCGATGCGCCCGAGGATGGCGAGGATGACGTCCTTGGCGGTGCTGCCGTGGGGGAGCTCGCCGTCGACGGTGATGGCGAGGGTCTTGGCGGCCGGTTGCGGGAGGGTCTGGGTGGCCAGCACGTGCTCTACCTCGCTCGTGCCGATGCCGAAGGCCAGCGCGCCGAAGGCGCCGTGGGTGGAGGTGTGCGAATCGCCGCAGACCACGGTCATGCCGGGCAGGGTGAGCCCCTGCTCGGGTCCGATGATGTGCACGATGCCCTGGCCGGGCGTGTTCATGGGGTGGATGGTGATGCCGAACTCGGCGCAGTTGGCGCGGAGGGTGTCGACCTGCTTGCGGCTGATCGGGTCGGCGATCTCCAGGTGGGTGTTCTCGGTGGGGACGTTGTGGTCCTCGGTGGCGATGGTCAGCTCGGGGTGGCGCACCGTGCGGCCGTTCAGGCGGAGACCGTCGAAGGCCTGCGGGCTGGTGACCTCGTGGACGAGGTGGAGGTCGATGAACAAGAGGTCGGGCTCGCCGGCCTCGCGGGCCACCACGTGGGCGTCCCAGACCTTCTGGCTCAGGGTCTTCGGTGCGGTCATCTGCTCTTCCTCGTATTCGTGATGCTGAGCTTGCGTTGTCTCAGAATATAAGACAAGAATACCAACTAATGGGATCCACCGTACCCGAGGGTTCGCAACCTGCCAAGTCCGGCGTCGGGGTGCTCGACAAGTCGGTAGCCGTCGTCGAGGCGGTGGCCGGCGCGCCCGGACCCTGCTCGCTGAACGAGCTCGTCGAGATCACCGGTCTGACCAGGGCGACCACCCACCGCTTGGCGGTGGCGCTGGAGGCCCACCGCCTGCTCCGCCGTACGGCCGACGGTCGGTTCGCCCTCGGTCTCCGCCTGCTCGCCCTCGGGCGGGCGGCCGCGGAGGACTGGCCGCTGGCCGATCTGGCGCGGCCGGCACTGGTGGAGCTTCGCGACGCCACCGGCGAGAGCGCTCAGCTCTACGTGCGGGAGGGCGACCACCGCGTCTGCCTGGCTTCGCTCGACTCGGGCCACGAGCTCCGGACCATCGTCGAGGAGGGTGCACGCCTGCCCCTGGGGGTCGGATCGGCGGGGCGCCTCCTGCTGGGGGAGACGACCCAGACGGGCTACACGGCCAGTACCGGCGAGCGGGCCCCGGGCGTCGGCTCGGTGAGCGCTCCGATACTGGTCGACGGGGAGTTGGTGGCCGCCCTCGGCATCTCGGGGCCGTTGGACCGGCTCGGAGACGATCCCGGGCCCCGCTACGGCCCGGCCGTGGTCCGCGCCGCGGCTGCTGTGGCTGCCGCGCTCACCACCCCGCCCGGGTGATCTGCCGCTATCCCAGGCCGGCTTCGGGTCACTCGCCGACGGCGACTATCTCGACGTTGAGGGTGGCACCGCTGGGCGTCTCGTAGCTGACGACGTCTCCCGCCTTCTTGCCGATCAGGGCAGCACCGAGCGGGGAGCCCGGCGACATGACGTCGATGCCCTCGACCCGCTCCTCGATGGAGCCGAGCAGGTAGCGCTCCACGTCGTCGTCGCCTTCGTAGCGGATGCTCACCACCACGCCGGCGCGGATCTCGTCGACGCCGGCGTTCTCCACGATCTCGGCGTTCTCGATGAGGTTCGCCAGGTGGATGATGCGGCCCTCCATCTTGCCCTGCTCCTCCTTGGCGGCGTGGTAGTCGCCGTTCTCGGAGAGGTCTCCCAGCTCGCGGGCCGTCTCGATCTTGCGGGCGATGTCGAGGCGTCCGCGGGTGACCAGGTCGTCGTGCTCTTCCTTCAGTCGGTCGAAGGCGGCCTGCGAGAGGTGGACGGTTTCAGCCATCTGACAACGATAGGGCGTGGTCGCCGACCAGCCCATCCTGGATCGGCTCACCCGGCGCGGCCGCCCGGCGCCGGAACCGGACGATGCTCAGAGGATCCGGTCGGGCGACCGGGTGACGTGCATCTCGCCCAGGGGGCCGGCGGCGCGACGACCGGGCAGGCCGGCTTGGACGCCGGCGACCACGGCGGCGAGCAGGATGAACCCGCCGGTCAGCGGGTCGTCCTCGATGGTTGTACGGATCACCTCGATGAACCTCGAGGAGCCGTCCCACAGAGGTATGTCGAGGTGCAGTTCGCTGATGGCCAGCGAGCGGGAGATGAAGTACTGGGCTGCTGTGAGCGACAGCAGGGTGGTCACGCTGGCCACGATGCCGAGCCCGATCGATCCGCGACGCCCACCCACCAGAGTGGCCTGGCCCACCAGCAGGCCGAGGAGGATCGAGACGTAGGGGATCTGGCGCTGGGTGAGCGATACCACGGCCCACCAGAGCACCCCGGCGATGGTGGCCGCGGCCGCGGCCACCAACAGCCCGTCGCCGATGCGGGGCTCGGAGATGATCGGAGCGGGTCCCCGGGTCTGTCGAGGGTCGGGGCCGGGCGCGATCGGCTGGATGGCTGAGAACTGACCGGCACTGCCGAGCGGAGCCGGGCCGGCCGGGGCCGTGACCGTCTGGTGGGACGGAGGTGGGCCCGCCTCGGGCGAGAAGGCGAGCGCCCCGGACGGTGCGGCGCGCGGCACGTCGAGGATCGGGGGCGGTCCACCGGGTGC
>JAAZBK010000016.1 GCA_012513855.1 Acidimicrobiales bacterium | reverse complement strand
GAGGCTCCTTCCGGCCCGGACGCCGAACGCCGTTCCAGCCGTGACGGCATCGACCTCGACCTCTTGTGCATCGTCGCCACCGCCACCGTCGAGCGCGCCGTGCTGAGCCTGGGCTCGTCTCCCCTCTGACCGATCGCCCTTCGCCGTCGCGCCTCCCCTGTCGAGGGCTGGCGGGCCGGCTGGGTTCGCCTGCCGTCCGGTGGAGAGTGCACACCGGACCGGTTCCACGCGCACGGTCCGGAATGGAACAGGAAAGTAGAATGTTCAACTATTATACGTACTCGTTGCCGCCAGGCATCAGAAGGAGAAGATCTCATGTCCAGGTTCGACGGACGGGTAGCGCTCGTGACCGGTGGTGCCAGCGGCATCGGCAAGGC
Source organism: Acidimicrobiales bacterium (assembly GCA_012513855.1). Taxonomy (GTDB): domain Bacteria; phylum Actinomycetota; class Acidimicrobiia; order Acidimicrobiales; family Iamiaceae; genus Aquihabitans. The sequence continues at coordinate 6,739 of JAAZBK010000016.1, read as the reverse complement.
CACCGCGACACGGATCGCAGCCGAGGGCGGTTCGGTGGTGATCGCCGACGTGCAGGACGAAGTCGGCGCCGCGGTCGCCTCCGAGATCGAGGCGAGCGGCGGCTCCGCCACCTACGTGCACCTCGACGTCACCGACGAGAAGGGCTGGACCGACGCGGTGGCCTCCACCGTCGACCAGTACGGCCGGCTCGACATCCTCGTCAACAACGCGGGCATCGGAGACACCGAGCCGATCGAGGTCACCACCGTCGACACCTGGAACAAGGTGGTCGCGGTGACCCAGACCAGCGTGTTCCTCGGGATGAAGGCGGCCGGTGACGCGCTCAAGAAGAGCGGCAACGGGTCCGTGATCAACATCAGCTCGATGTACGGCATCGTCGGGTCTGGCGTCAGCCCCGCCTACCACGCTGCCAAGGGCGCCGTCCGCCTGCTCACCAAGACCACCGCGCTCGGTTGGGCCAAGGAGGGCGTGCGGGTCAACTCGGTGCACCCGGGCTACATCGACACGCCGATCCTGGGCGAGACAGACCGGAACCTGCTCATCGGGGCCACCCCCATGGGTCGTCTCGGGAAGGCGGAGGAGATCGCGGCGATGATCACGTTCCTGGCCAGCGACGACGCGGCCTTTGCCACCGGCGGCGAGTTCGTCGTCGACGGCGGCTACACCGCCGGCTGACGCACCGGCGACCGCACACCGCCCACCGACCGACCAGACGCCAGGTCCTGCGGCTCGCACCGACACCGCCCCATCATGTGATCGGGGATCGCTTCCCGGTGTCGGTTCGAGTCGCTTCGGCGCGCTCGCCGGGACGGCCTCGACGTCGGGTCCGCGGGCCTGGCCGGGCCTGAACCCCGATCAGCTCTGCAGGAAGTCGAACCGTTCGCGCAGCTCGTGCTCGTCGAGCCCGAAGTCAGAAGCGCGATAGCGGTGGGTTCCGTGGGCGTGACGGGGCTGCGACCGGTGGTAGGCGTCGATGAACCCGGCCGGGTCGGACGGCGCGTCGAGTCCGGCGGCCTCATAGACCCTCGTGATGGCGGCCACCGGATCGCCGACGAGATCCCGGTACTGCAGATCGACCAGCGTGACGTCGCTCGCGGCGGGACCAGATCGGAACTCAGCCGCGCGTCGCAACCACCGCTCAGTCTGATCGGCCTGGTAGCGCCCGACGTCCACCGCGTCGACGTGGTCGCTGTAGGTGCAGCGGAACACTGCGAACAGGCTGGCCCCCGAGGCGATGGTCTCGACGATGTCGCGATGCAGGACCACCACGACCGCGCCGGGGAACGCATCAGCAAGGCTGCCCAGCTCCGCAATGTGAGGCGGCGCCTTGAGCACCCACCGCCGCCCGTCGCCGGCGTCGAGCGCCTCGAGCACCTGGCGGTAGTTCCGATAGCTCGGCCGGAGGTCCTGCTCGACCAGCCAATCGGCATACGAGTCGAGCCGGACGGTGGCCGGGAACGCCCAGTTCCGCAGGTCGGAGCCCATGGCGAGGCCGCACTCCTCGGGCAGGCGGCCACCAGAGTCGTGGATGGCGCGCAGCTCGGGGTTCAGCGCGTGCAGTAGGCCGTGAGCGTCGACGCTCGCCTCGATCCGACGTTCCCGTTCCGCGGCATCCACGGCCGCCAACCTCCACGGGCTCGTCAGCTCGATCGGCACCGGCGCCCGCAAGCGAGGATCGGTGGCGAGGAGGCGGAACAGGAACGTGGTGCCCGTGCGCCAACCCCCGGTGATGAAGATCGGCGGTGTCAGCGGGGTGGATGCGAGCTCGGGGTTCGACTCTCTGAACCGTGACATCGACACGCCCGCACGCAACCGGGAGACGGCCGTCGACGTCACCATGCCCGCTCCCAGCGCGTTGAGGCGGCCGTCCTGTTCCGCCGACCCCAGGTAGTACTCCAGGCCGTCGCGCCAGCAGGCCGCGAACCGCTGCTCGTCGTCCGGCTGCCGGGCCGCAGCGGCCGCCACCGCGTCGACGTCGAACCGGTATCGATGCGGTCGAGCGAGACGATCGGCCTCGGCTGCCGCCACGGCGGCAATAGCGGCATCGGTGCGCGGTGCGGGCAGCCAACTGGTCAGCGGTCGCCTCCCAGCTCGTCCAACCGGCACCGTCGCACGGCGGGGAGAGCCACCTCGCCCCGGGTCTGGAGGAACCGGAACACGACCAGGCCGAACCTTCGGCCCTCGGTGTCGAGCCAGTCGCCCGCCCAACCGCCACCGCCGTCTCCGTCTCCGGGGTCGGATGCCGCCAGAACGATGCGGTACCGGCCATCGACGATCCGCGCCCTGGCGCCGGTGAGCGAAACCCGGCGGTTGCGGTGGTCGAGCGAGTTGAGGTGACGGCTGTAGAGCAGAACGCTCCAGTACCGACAGGCCACGAGGTCGCCCTCCAGCACCAGCGCCTCGCCTTGCTCCAACTCCCATGCGCCACGGAGATAGCTGATGTTGGGCTCGGTGAACGCCGATCCCCCGGCCATCTCGGACCAGTGGCGGACCTCGTTCGGGTGGGCCAGATCATCTGCGACGGAGGCCGCGAAGATCGACGGGAACATCCCGATCCCCTGACCCAGCCGCTCGAGGCGGTGAGCGAAGCGGCCGGGCTCGATCGGCGCCGGCGCGGCCACGGCGTCCAACGGCTCGATCCTGCACCAACCGATTCGGTCGTTGGCCGCGTCGTCGTGGAAGTGACGCACCCACACCACCGACGCTCCCTCGGGGAGCTCGAGCCAGTCCCCTCCGTCGGCGGGCGGTTCCCGGGAGACCGTGAGGGCGAAGTTGCCCTCCGAATCGATGCCCAGCCGGTCGCTGTCGGTTCGTCCCGTTGCCTCAGCGGTCAGAGCGCCGCTCGCCGAGTAGGCGGTGATCGACGTGTACGCGGCATCGCCGACCGAGCCGCTGATCCGGTATCGGCGGTCGTCCCGGATGTCGGCGACCCAGTAGAGGAAGTCCGGGTTGTCCATGAACATCTTCTGACGCCAGCCGTTGAAGGGCAGCAGTTCGGGCCGCTCGCGATCGACCTCGAACCGCCCGAGCTGGTTGTTGAGACCCCTCAGGAGAGCCCGGAACGCATCGGCCTGCTCGATCGGGTCGAGGTCTGCGGTGTCGACGGCCAGCTGCTCCCCAGCTGCCTTCAGACCGTCGACGAGGGCCGACCACGCCTGCGCCGCCTTGGAGGTCTCCGAACCCATCAGATCCGAACCTAGTGAGCGCAGGTAGAACCTGCATTCAGGCAGGCATCGAACCAGACAGGGGTGCACGCAGCGCTGCGTCGGCCGGCCTCCGTGGTGCTCCGATCTCCGCGGGTGCCGAGGTTCCATTCCCCGACTTGGTTGCGGCCGTGCCAGGAGGCGTACGAGGTCGGCCGGGGCTACGATCGCCGGACCTGATCCCCTCTTTGGGAGGCGATCAGCTCGTAGGGGGACCAAATTGAGCCAAGAGACCATTTGCGCGGGTCTGGACGACTTCGATCCCACCCAGCGGATCGCCACGTCGCGCGCCACCATGGTGGCGATCTCGATCGATGGGATCGTTCTCCCGCGCACCAGCAGATCACCCGCCGTGCCGCTCGACCTGGTCGGCCTCCTCCTGCTCAGCCGGCTATCCGCTGAAGCGGAGGTCGCCGCCGAAGCTGCCGATGCGATCGCGACCCAGTTCGGCTTGGCCGCCGACGCCGTGCTCGAGCTGATCGCCCTGCTCGTCGAACGAGGATCGCTGTACGTCGACGACGGAACGGTCGACCCGGGTCGTTCAGCCACCGAGGTGGCGCCCGAGCGAGACCAGACACCCGCACGGCTGGCGATCGCACCCGGTGAGCGGTACGTCCTGGCGATCCCGACCGTGTTCCGGATCCACCACGGCTCCTACGAGCACCGCTACCACGACGGCCGTCTCGCGCTCGCCCTCGACGCTGCCGAGTTGGTGGCGGCCGCGTCCTGGAGCGAACCCTGCACGTCTGACGAGGCGTACTCGCGCCTCACGGCCGAAGCACCGTCGATCCCCCTCGACCGATCCTCGTTCGACGAGGTGACCGAGCGCATGCGTGGCGCCCAGCTCGTCCAACCGTTCGATTCCGACCACCCCGGCAACGGCAACAGCGCGGCGACGGCCGAGGAGAACCGCGAGGCCATCCGCCGGCACATGGTCATCCTCCACGCCACCGACGTCGCCATCGACCGGCACGACGCCGAGGCGTCCGCCCGTCCAGACCACCAGAGCCGGCTGCCGGTGATCCCGATCCACGACAACTGGATGATCCCGCCTCTCTCCCTCGGGTTGATCGTGGCCAACGCCAAGGCCCACCGGAACGGGGCCCTCGAGGAGCACTACGACTTCGTTCCGCGCTGGCTGGTGCAGCCGGCCAAGGTGGCCGAGATCTGCGAGCGCCCGGCGATGTTCCTGTTCTCCAACTACATCTGGAACAGCGGCGCCAACAAGCAGTTGAGCGCGACCATCAAGGCGGCCAGCCCCAACTCGATCACGGTGCACGGCGGGCCCGACACCCCGAAGTACGAGGCGGACGTCGAGCGGTTCTTCCGCGACAACCCGCACGTCGACATCACCGTGCGTGGCGAGGGCGAGGCCACCTTCGCCGAGATGCTGGATGCCTTGGCCGGCCGGGCCGGCGACGGACCCCCGGATCTGAGCCCGCTGCGCGACGTGGCGGGACTGAGCTTCCGCCTCGGCGAGCAGATCATCACCACCCCGGACCGCGACCGGATCACCGACGTCGACTCGATACCGTCGCCGTACCTCACCGGGCTCTTCGACAGCTTCGCAGCAGGTCCCGGACGCGCAGCGATGATCGAGACGAACCGCGGGTGCCCCTACGGCTGCACCTTCTGCGACTGGGGTTCGGCCACGAACTCCCGGATCCGCAAGTTCGACATCGATCGGGTCTTCGCCGAGATCGAGTGGTGTGCCCAACGAGGCTTCGACAACATCTCGCTCTGCGACGCGAACTTCGGGATCTTCGAGCGCGACGTCGCGATCGCAGAGAAGTTCGCCGAGGCCCGACGCAACCACGGGTTCCCGCTCACCGTCGGCAACAACTACGCCAAGAACACCGTCAAGCACATCAAGGACATCATCCGGATCTTCGCCGACGACGGGATCATCGCCGAGGGAATCGTGTCGTTGCAGTCGCTCGACACCGACACCCTGAACGTCATCCGTCGCAAGAACATCAAGGTCGAGAAGTACACCGACCTCGCAGCTCAGTTCACCGCGAACCGCCTACCGCTGGCCGTCGACCTGATGATGGCCTTGCCCGGTTCTACCGTCGATTCGTACAAGCACGACCTCCAGGCGTGCACAGACCGCGACGTCCGCACCCGCGTGCACCCGACGACGATGCTCACCAACAGCCCCATGAACGATCCTGAGTACCGGGCCGAACACGGGATCGTCGCGCTACCCGGCGAGTACGTGAAGCGCACGAACACCTTCGACGAGGACGACTGGCAGCACATGTGGGAGCTGCGCCACGTGTACCTCCTTTGCGATCTCTTCTCGGTGCTGCGCCAGGTGGCGCGCTACGTGCGCTCCGAGGTCGGCACCAAGGAGGTGGCGTTCTACGAGAAGCTGATGCTCGACGCCTACGCCGCGCCGGAGCGGTGGCCCACGATCGCGTTCACGTTCCAGGCCGTCGCCGACCTGATGGTTCCGCCGTGCAGCTGGTCGCTCTTCATCGACGAGGTGGGCGAGTACCTCCGGTCGGAGCTGGGACTCCCCGACGACGCCGCGCTGGAGACGGTGCTCGCGGCCCAGCTGCTGCACCTGCCGGCTCGAGATCGCCAGCACTTCCCGCAGACGATGGAAGCCGCGCACGACATCGCGGCTTGGCACCTCGCCAGGGTGGCGGCGTGCGAAGCCGGACACCTGGAGGACTGGGAACAGCGGGTTCCGCCGCTGCGCTCCTTCGGACCGGGCCAGCTCGCCGTGTACGACCCCGAGGACATCTGCCGCACGGCCATGGGCGGCGACGTGACGACCTTCGGGATAAGCCTGACCGCCTGGGACATCGAGTCGCGGATCTCCCGGCCGAGGAGCACCAACCGCCACGAGATCGCCTCAGGGCAAGCAGCGGAGGAGGCTTCGGCCAGCCCGTCCAGCCCGGCCGGGACTCCGGTGCAGCTCCTGGCGCGACCCGCCGCCAACTGACCTCGAGCCCACCGATCTCCTATCTGGTCGGAAGGCGAGAGGTGCCCTCTACTCCTGCCACGATCAGTCCGATCCCCTGGGAGAACCGTTCCTCGGCCGAGAGCGAACCTCCGCCACCATCTGCCTCGTCTATGGCCCCCAGCGCCGCCGCTTGACGGTGCTGCTGCTCGTCGGTGGTGTAGCCGAGGATGAAGTGGACCAGGACCGAAGCTGCCACCTCGGCACGCTCGGGAGCCAGGCCGGCGCCCACCAGCTCGGTGGTGAACTGACCGAACGGCCGCTGGGCACCGAGACGAAACGCGATGGCCGTGGCCACCAGCTCGGCGCCGTCGGGATAATCGAGGAGCTGAGCCCTGAGCCGCTCGGCGAGCACGGTCACCCGCGACGCCCAGTCGCCCTCGTCGGGCGCTTGGACGGGGACCAACAGCTCGTCGGCCACCGCTGCGATCAGCTGTTGCTTGCTGTCGAAGTGCCAGTAGAGCGCGCTCTGCTGGACCCCCAGCTCGGCCGCGATCCGACGCATGGCCAGCGCGTGCAGCCCACCGGTCGAGAGCAGCCCTACCGCGACGCGCACGATGTCGG
>JAAZBK010000149.1 GCA_012513855.1 Acidimicrobiales bacterium | reverse complement strand
GTGGCCCGCGAGGTCGACGTCAGCCTCCTCGGGTCGGGTCTCTGGGCCATGGGCCAGGCGGTGGCGCTGGGCGAGGTGCTCGGCGTTCCGTGGAAGGCCCCCGCGGCCGACTTCTCCCTCAACCCGTTGGTGGCCAACTACAAGACCTCCGACGACCGCTGGCTCTCGCTCACCTGCCTCCAGGCCGGCAAGTACTGGGCCGAGTGGTGCGAGATCATCGGCCGGCCGGAGCTCGCCACCGATGAGCGCTTCGCCACCCACCAGGACCTGGTGGCCAACAGCCCTGCTGCCGTCGAGATCCTGAAGGACGTCATCGTGGCCGAGTCGCTCGAGTTCTGGAAGGCCAAGCTCGAACCGTTCACCGGCCAGTGGGCGGTGATCCAGGACACCCAGGAGGCGGCTCAGGATCCGCAGGTGGTCGCCAACGGCTACCTGCAGGAGTGCCAGACCGCCGGTGGAGCGCCCTTCAAGCTGATCGCCGTCCCCGTCCAGTACGACAACGAGCCCGCCGCCCCCCAACGGGCGCCGGAGTTCAACGAGCACGGCGACGAGATCCTCGAAGCCATCGGGCTCGACATGGACCAGGTAATAGACCTTCGCATCAAGGGAGTCATCGCGTGACCGAGCAGGGCGCCAAGCGCATCGCAGTGGTCGGGGCATCCAGCGGGCTCGGGCGCTGCATCGGAACCGGTCTGGCCCAGCGGGGAGCCAAGGTGGCGCTGCTCGCCCGGCGCAAGGACCTCCTCGACTCCGCAGCGGAGGAGGCGGGCGAGGGCACCGTGGTCGCGGAGTGCGACGTCACCGACGAAGCGTCGGTCGAGAGCGCCTTCGAGCAGGTCGTCTCGGAGCTGGGCGGTCTCGACGGCATCGTCTACTCCACCGGCATGGGCATCCTGAAGAAGCTCGAAGACCTCGAGCCCGCCGACTGGCAGAAGGTGTTCGCCACCAACGTCATCGGGGCCAACCAGGTCACCAGGGCCGCGCTGCCCCACCTGCAGGAATCAGACGGCGTGGCCATCTTCCTGTCGTCGATGAGCGCGTCACTCACCTCGCCTTGGCCCGGGCTCGGCAGCTACACGGTCACCAAGGCCGCCATGGACAAGCTGGTCGACGCCTGGCGCAACGAGTACCCCAAGGTCGGCTTCACCCGGGTCACCGTCGGCGAGTGCGGTGGCGGCGAGGGCGACGCCACCAGCCAGTTCACCACCGACTGGGACAAGGACCTGGCCGGGGAGCTGTTCCCGATCTGGACCGAGCGGGGCCTCATCGACTTCAACCTGATGAACGTCGAGCACCTGATCGACGCGGTCAACTCGGTCCTGAACGTCGGCGCCACCGCCAGCATCCCGATGATCGCCGTCACCCCCCGCCGCGCCATCTGAGCCGGGACCCGCCATGAGCACCGCCGCCCCCGAGACCCTCTACTACGACCCCTACGACATCGAGATAGACCGCGACCCGCACCCCCTGTGGAAGCGGTTCCGCGACGAAGCGCCCCTCTGGTACAACGACGAGCTCGACTTCTGGATGCTCAGCCGCTTCGCCGACGTCGAGCAGGCCATGAAGGACTGGGACACCTACCGGTCCGGCAACGGCTCCACGCTCGACGTCATCAAGGCGCAGATCGAGCTTCCCCCCGGCATCATCCTCATGGAGGACCCGCCGATCCACGACGTCCACCGGGGTCTCCTGTCCCGCGTGTTCACGCCGCGGAAGATGAACGCCCTGGAGGACAAGGTCCGCGCGTTCTGCGCGGCGGCGCTCGATCCACTGGTGGGTTCGGGCACCTTCGACTTCGTGGCCGACCTCGGCGCGGAGATGCCCATGCGGACCATCGGGATGCTGCTGGGCATCCCCGAGTCGGACCAGGAGGCCATCCGCGACTCCATGGACGAGGGCCTGACCCTCGGAGAAGATGGCAAGCCCCGCAAGGGCGGCCCGGCGTTTCGGGGCGACCAGTTCACCGAGTACGTCGACTGGCGGATGGAGAACCCGTCCGACGACCTCATGACCGAGCTGATCCACACCGAGTTCGAGGACGAGACCGGCACGGTCCGGCGCCTGAGCCGTGACGAGGTGCTCACCTACATCATGTTGATCGCGGGTGCCGGCAACGAGACCGCAACCCGCCTCATCGGCTGGACGGGCAAGCTCCTGGCAGACCACCCCGACCAGCGGCACCAACTGGTCGAGGACCGCGAGCTGATCAACAACGCGGTCGAGGAGATCCTGCGCTACGAGGCTCCGTCGCCGGTGCAGGCGCGCACGGTGTCGCGAGACGTGGAGATCCACGGCCAGAAGATCGAAGCCGGCGAGGTCATGGTGATCCTCAACGGCTCGGCCAACCGAGACGAGCGCCAGTTCGCGAACGGCGACGAGTTCGACATCAACCGGGAGATGGGCCACCACCTCAGCTTCGGGTACGGCATCCACTTCTGCCTGGGTGCGGCGCTCGCCCGCCTGGAGGGTCGGGTGGCGCTCGACGAGGTGCTCAACCGGTGGCCCGAGTGGGACGTCGACTGGGACAACGCGAAGCAGGCCCACACACCGCACGTGCGGGGTTGGGAGAAGCTGCCGGTCTTCACCGGCTGAACAGAGGTCGCCGGCCACCGGCCGGCACAACCAAAGGGGATCCCGATGAAGATGGAAGACATGATCCTGGTGAGCATCGACGACCACATGGTCGAGCCACCCGACATGTTCGACAACCACGTGCCGGAGAAGTGGAAGGACCGCGTCCCGAAGCTGGTCCGCAACGACTTCGGCGCCGACGAGTGGCAGTTCGAGGGCAAGGCCACGTCCACGCCCTTCGGCATGGCCGCCACCGTGGGCTGGCCCAAGGACGAGTGGGGCTTCAACCCCGGCTCGTACCAGGAGCTGCGACCCGGGTGCTTCGACGTCCACGAGCGGGTCAAGGACATGGACGCCAACGGCGTGCTCGCGTCGCTCAACTTCCCGACCATGGCCGGGTTCAACGCCCGCACCTTCCACGAGGCGGAAGACAAGGAGCTGGCCATGGTCATGCTCCGCGCCTACAACGACTGGGTCCTCGACGAGTGGGTGGCGGCCTACCCCGACCGCTTCATCCCGCTCGGGCTCGCCCCCATGTGGGACAACGACCTGGCCGTCGAGGAGATCCACCGGATCGCCAAGAAGGGCTGCAAGTCGATCAGCTTCCTGGAGACCCCCCACGTCCAGGGCTTCCCGAGCTTCCTGTCCGGTCACTGGGACCCGATCTTCAAGGCGTTGAGCGACACCAACCAGGTTCTGTCGCTGCACATCGGCGCCGGCTTCGAGGTGATCCGTCGCCCGCAGGAGGCGCCCGTCGACCACCTGATGGTGCTGGCCTGTCAGATCAGCGCCATCACCGCCCAGGACCTTCTCTTCGGACCCACCCTCCGGGCGTTCCCCGACCTCAAGGTGGCGCTCTCCGAAGGCGGGATCGGGTGGATCCCGTTCTACTTCGACCGCATCGACCGCCACTTCCAGAACCAGAGCTGGCTCAACCACGGCGACGAGTTCGGCGGCAAGCTCCCCTCCGAGGTCTTCCAGGACCACATCCTGGCCTGCTACATCACCGACCCATCGGGCCTGAAGCTGCGCGACCGCATCGGCATCGACAACATCGCCTGGGAGTGCGACTACCCCCACACCGACACCACCTGGCCGAACTCGCCCGAATACGCCTGGGCCGAGCTGCAGGAGGCCGGTTGCTCCCCGGAGGAGATCGACAAGATCACCTTCGAGAACGCCTGCCGCTTCTTCGACTGGGACCCGTTCGCCCACACCGCACGCCAGGACGCCACCGTCGGCGCCCTGCGCTCCCGGGCGACCGACGTCGACACGACCCGCATGTCGCGGGCCGAGTGGAAGGTGCGCAACGAGGCCGCCGGGGTCGGCGTCTTCTGAGCGGCTCGCACTGATCCACCCGCTGGGCGCGCTCGAACCGCGGTCGCTGTCTCACGGTGCCCGCGACGGCACCAGGACCTGCACGGTGCGGCCGATCGAGAGGCGCAGCGGAACACCGGTGCTGTCGAACAGCTCGTCGTCGAGGTGCAGGTGCACCCCGACCGG
>JAAZBK010000148.1 GCA_012513855.1 Acidimicrobiales bacterium | reverse complement strand
GTCGCACTCCAAGCGAATCTCCGGCATCGCCCGGGAGGTCGGGTTGCGCGCCGCGGTGTCGCCGTCGACCGAGTCGACCAACCCGCAACAGCTCCTGCGAGAGACCGTCGCGGTGTCGATCGGGCGGCTGGTGGGGTATCGCCGACTGGATGCGCTGGACCACTGACCTGAGGTCCCAGGCGGGCCACTTGTAGCGCCTGAGGCGTCTCTCTTAGTGACGCAAATGTGAGCTTTCGTTCGGATCTGTGGTCACACTGGGCGCCATCTCATGCCAACTCGATACACCACGATCTGGTCAGGATGGTGAGAAACATGTCACAGTGCCTCCCGGATCCGTGCACCAGCGCGGACGGGGGCCATCCCATCTCGACTACGAACACCGGGAGCTCACTTGAAGCGACGACTGATGGTCGCGGCGATCGCACTCTTCATCCTGGCCGGCTGCAATCCGAGGATCATCACCTCGCCGGGCGATGGAACGATCGCTGCCGAAGGCACTCTCACGGTGTCGGGGTCCATCCCCGACTCCTACGCTCCCGGTGGCACGCTCACCGTCGACGGCGTAGCGGTGTCGTACGACTCCGAAGGCAACTGGAGCACCGACATCACGGTTTCGGGCTACGGCACCACCCAGGTGGTGGAGGCCATCTACACCGAGCCCGGTGGGACCGCCCACCGCCAGCGCCAGGCCGTCGTCGCCGGCCCGTCGCTGGGCGAGGGGCAGTACTCCGAGAACGGCGTGGGGATGCGCTTCACGAACGACGCCCTCACCAACCTGGGCCCGATCATCAACGACCTGGCCGGTAGCTCGTTCGACATCAGCGGCCTGATCCTCGCCCAGGATCCGCTGATCGACACCGAGCTGTCGGGGATCAACGTCAAGGGCTCGGCCTACGAGGCCGGCGCCGGCGGCGTGAACCTGGGGGTGGCCAGCGCGGCCGACGGCGTGAACGTCAACGTCTCCATCGCCGACCTCTACCTCGGGCTCAACCTCAACCTCGGGAGCATCCTCGGCAACTGCAAGCTCGAGGTGGTGGTGCCCAGCACCAGCATCAGCGCCCGCTTCGACCTGAAGCCCGCCGCCGGCAACGAGAACTACGTCGACGTCAACATGATCGGCGCCCCCACCGTCACCACGGCGAACGTCGACTACGAGTTCATCTCCGGCGTGTGCGATCCCAGCACCCCGGTGGTCGGCTCGATCGTGAACGCCCTGGCCGGCGACTCGATCCCCGGCACCATCGGCGACGGCTTCTCGACCCAGCTCGCCGACCCCGACGGCTCGGGGCCGCTCGATTCGCCGATCGCCGACGCCATCGAGACCGCCCTCTCGGAGATCTCGATCGCCGGCTCGGTCGGTGACGCCGTGCAGGCCCAGCTCGATGCACCCTTCACCACCATCTCCGAGACGACCGGCGGGATCGAGTTCCGGGCCAACGCCGACTTCCGCTCGGTGGTCGGGGCCGGCGCCGGCGAGTGCCTGCCCGCCCCGGGATCGCCTCACATCGCCAACACCTTCGACACGCCGAGCAGCTACCCGACCCTGGGTTCCACCACGCCCTCGGGCGACCCGTACGGCCTCGGTCTGGTGATCTCCAACTCGGCGTTCAACCAGTTGCTGGGCGTGATGACGGCCTGCGGTCTGCTCAACCAGGACATCGAACAGATCGACTTCGGTGGCGATTTGCTCACGATCGACTCGTCGGTGCTCTCGATCATCATCCCCGCCTTCGCCACGGCCCTGCCCGCGGCGACGCCCATGTTCATCCGCGTGGATCCGGCCTACAGCCCGTTCCTCGACGGCGATGCCGGGCCTTCCGGCGAGATGGCGGAGCTGACCCTGGCCGACCTGCACATCCAGTTCGTGCAGCCCACCGACGACGGCGACGTGGTCTGGCTGACGCTGGGCGTCGACGCCCCGCTCGGGATCGACATGGCCTTCGACCCGGTGGCCGGCGCGCTGGCCCCGACCATCACGCCGCCCGTGGCCGGCACGGTGGCGGTCCGGGTCCTCGACAACAAGGTCGGCGCGAACGAGACCGGCGTCGAGGCGCTGTTCGCCGGGCTGTTCCCGAACTTCGTGAGCGGACTGTCCGACAGCTTCGCCGCCTTCCCGCTGCCGGCGTTCCTGGGACTCCAGCTGAACGTGGTCGAGATGGCCCGCCAGGGCAACTCGTTCGTGCTGTACGCCGACCTCGACCTGGCGCCCCAGACCCGGCTCGAGAACGTCGTGGTCAGCGACACCAGCACCGCCGACTACAGCAAGGACGCGACCCTCTTCGACTCGTGGGAGTGGCGTCACCGCCTGCGCAAGCAGGTGTCGTCGAGCAACGTCGCCGTCCAACTCAAGGGCATGATGGGCGCCGACGCCTGCTGCACCGTCGACGACGAGAAGGACAGCGCCACCGCGTCGGGTCGGGTCAACTTCGACGTCGTGCCCGCCGAGGGCGAGACCTGGAGGATCGACCTGAACCACATGATCCAGGGCGCCCACACCCACAACGACGAGGGCTACCGGGCTCGCACCAGGATCAGCACCGTCACCGGTCGGTACCGGATCGGATCGGGGGCCTGGGTGAACTTCAACTTCAACCCGTCTCAGATGGACACCGGTGAGCGGAGCGGCAACTACCACGGACCCTTCAGCGGTTCCGCGGCCACGTCCATCACCGGCACCACGGCTCAGAACGTGACGGTCGAGTTCAGCTTCTGGGTCGAGGCCCACTCGATCAACAGCGTCTGGTTCCCGGCCAAGGACGGCAGCGAAGCCGCCCTGCGCTTCGGCGTGAACGACAGCCTCACCAACAACTTCACCGCTGGTGACTACCCCGGGATGGGCAACCGCGACGTGGCAGCCGACGGCTACCGCCTGAACATCGCGGTCTCCAACGTGGGCTGACCCGGCCCCACACCCGCAATCGACCCGGAGGGGGCGCCCCGGCGCCCCCTCCGGCGCGTCCAGGGTCGGAGTCAGTGGCGGAGCGAGCCCGAAGCAGAACCGCCGAAGTCAACCTGGCCGTGACCTCCGCGACGCCTCGCTACCTCGTCGTGGCGCCCACCCGCTTGGCCACCGCCGCACATCGTCGGGCTCGCTCGACTGCCTTGGTGGCCACCGACGGGGCGATGTCGTCGGGCTCGTACTCGGCCTTGGTCTTGAGCGGCAGGAGGCGCCGCAGCTCGCGCTCGACTTCGGCTCCGTCGGACCCGGCTTGGCGGAGGAGGACGAGGACCTGATCGTGGTCCTCGCCGGCGGCGCGCTTGCCGAGCCGGGCACCGCAGACGGCATCGGCGGCGTTGATGCCTGCGTGTATCGACAGGCTCGTGGCTGCGATGGTGCGCTCGGCTTCGAGTTCGCTCGCCGCGGCCTGGGCGAACTCTCCCGCCTTGGCGGGCGTAGGCGCGTACTTGCGCCGCTGAGACGGGTCGGGTGCGGGGTGGCTTAGGCAACGCCTTCGGCCTTCAACTCGTCAGTGCCCAGGCCGTGGACGACACGACCGTCACGACGGATGTCTACCCACACCTGGCCGCGGCCGGCGAGCTTGGTGGCGGCATCGTGTTCGCTCACCTCCAGGATCTCTACGGGGTTGCCGGTGAGCCGCCGGACCTCGGTGCGCCAGGCTTCGAGTGAGGCAGACCACAGGTCATCGTCCTCATCGACGCTGGTGGGCCGGACGACGACGACATCGATGTCGCTGTCGACGTCGGCTTCGCGCCGGGCGAACGATCCGAAGACGATCACGCTCGCCGGTGGCTGGGCGAGAGCGGCCGCCAGGCGTCCCATCTCGACGAGTGCCGCGTCGCTCGAGCGGGCGAGGGCGAGGATCGCTCGGGATGCGACGTGCTCGGGCACGAGCCGGAACAACGATGACGGTGGCACCTCCCGGCGCTCGATGATTCCTAGTGCGACCAGCTCGGGCAGCAGCCGGGACGCTTGGGCCTGGCTGATGCCGGCGAGCTGGGCGATCGTTCGCAGGTTCAGCTCGGCCGTGGTCTCGGCCAAGACGGCGAGCACTCGGCCCTGGGCGCCTGGCACGACGGCCTCGATCGGACGAACGAAGTCCATGAGAGACAGGCTAGCGGTATCCCATCAAATATGGAACAACCCTTTCATATCTGAGCTGATTGGGTACCGAGAGAGCGGTTCCCGACCGCCGGAGCGAGGCTCGGTGAGCATTGGACTGGACCGAGTTGCGGAGCAGGGTCGAGCGGGCGTTTGGTGGGTGTGGTGCCGAGGTTTTGCCCGCGGCGGGGCGGCGAGTGGGCACCGATGTCGAGATCCTCGCCTGGCTCGGACCACCCCCCAGAAACGACAAGGCCCGAACCCGCTGGTGGCAGGTTCGGGCCTTGCTGATGTCGTGAGGACATCACGGGGTGCGCCCCGGGGGATTCGAACCCCCAACCTGTGGATTAAGAG
>JAAZBK010000015.1 GCA_012513855.1 Acidimicrobiales bacterium | reverse complement strand
GGTCCCTGCGGCGCGGGATCGACGTCGAGGCGGAGCTGGCTCGTCGCGCCCGCCGCCTTCCGGGGGCGGCAGTCAGGCACGCCTCAGGTCGCATTACCCGGACCTCGATCGCACGACCCGGCACGACGTACCCGACCGTCAGCGGCCAGGAAGGACTCGGGTTATGAACACACCTGTCTTCGCCAACAGCGAGCAGATGCGGATTCTGCTCTACGACCTGACCTACTCCCCCGGCGGCGGCTGGCGTACGGACCCGCGCGCCACCGACCTGATGCGGTTCGCGATGGACAAGTATGCCGGGCTGGCCCGCAAGCACGGTCTGGAACCGGGCGAGGCAGCGGTCGCGGCTTTCGAGGTGATGCGGATGCGCTCGACCCGCCTCGCTGATGACCCGTGGGCGGTGATCACGCGCGCGGTTGAGCTCACCCTGATCTACGAATCGCGTGCCGCGGGTCTGCTCTGCTCAACGAGTCAGGCGCGCAAGAGTGCGGGCAGCGACTTCCACGATCCGCAGCGGTTCAGCGACCGCGAGGCCGAGATCACGGACTACCATCCGGCGTTTCACTGCTGGGACGACCTCGATGCCGTGGAGGAGCCGCCGCGGGACAACCTGGACGGTGAGCCGACCAGCGCACTCGTCGCCCTGGACGTGGCGGTGGAGTTCTTCATGGAGCTGGGCTGGCAGGAGGCCGCCGCTCGCCTGGCCGTGGAGTACATCGCGGCGCGATTGATGCGGTGTCGGGACCGTGCGAGGGCGTACGTCTCGCTGCGCCGAGATGGGACCGGGCCCGCCCTCCTCGACATCGGCCACGACGCCTGGTTGGTGGTGTTGCGTGCCGTCCTGGGCAACCAGCGTCGCGACCGGGAGGACACCGGCGCGGGGCTGGGGATTCTTGGGCGGCTTGTGACCGGTGAGTGCCTCGATGACCTGTTCGCCGACCACGCCCTGGCCGACGCTGTGCGAGATGCTGCGCCCGCGATGACGGTGAGCGGGTGATCCTGTGTCTGATCGTGGCCACATCGAGCTGGACCGTCAGGTGGACTCCATCGTCGTAGGCCAGCGGCATCGGCGTGACCCGGGGGACCTGACCCCCTTGGTGGACTCCCTGAAGCGGGTCGGGTTGCTCCAGCCGATCACCATTACCCCCGACGGTCACCTCATCTGCGGCTTCCGGCGACTGGAGGCCGCCAAGGCTCTGCAGTGGCGCACCGTGCGGGTGTGGGTCAGGTCCGGGCTCAGCGACGAGCTGACCCGGCTGCTGGCCGAGCGGGACGAGAACACGACCCACAAGCCGCTGTCGCCGCTGGAGGCAGCCAGGCTCTATGAGGAGCTACGGACGCTGGTCGACGAGGACGCGGACCGCCGCAAGAAGGCGACGCAGTTCGGAGCGAAGAGCGACAAAACCGCAGGTCAGCCCGGTCACGCTGAATCAGCGGGACCGCAGAGCGGCGGGCAGGGCGAGGCTCGTCGCCGCGCCGCGGAGATGGTCACCGGCAAGGCCTCCTACGCCCGACTGGAGCAGATCCTGGCGATGGAACGCATCGCCGCCGACCCCAGCCTCTCCCCCGCCGTGCGTGACCTCGCCGAGACCGAGCTCGACGCGATCCGAAACGGCGCACCCGTCGACCCGGGCTACCAGCGTGTCAAGGCAGCCCAGCGGGTCGCCGCCAGTTCCACACCCGCAGACGACAGCGACGTCGGTGACCTCGTCGAGAAGGCCCTCAAGAAGGCCAAAGCCGACAAGGCCCGGCGCATCAAGGAGAACCGGGCCAAGCGTGAGTCCGCTGCCGCGAACACCAAACGGTCGACCCGCTCCTTCACGCTGAAGTGGACCGAACTGGCCGGCTGGTCCCAGAAGTACGACCCCGAGCAGATCGCCCGCGAGATCAAGACCGAGGACTGGGCCCTGTTCCTGCGCGTCCTGGAGGAGACGAAGGCCTTCGCCGACGCCGTCGACCTCGCCCGAGGATCGCCAGGCGCACCTGACAGCCGACCGGCCACCCAATCCCGTGCAGAGAGCTCGTGCTGATGCCCTACCCATCCACGCCCGCCGACCTGCGCCGCAGAGGCCTCATCTTCGCCGGCATCATGGTGACGCTGCTGCTGAGCGCCGCCCTGGCATATACCGTCCTGGGGCACCGGAGCTCGTCGTCGAGTACCGCACCATACGAGGTTGGCAGCGAGCTGGTCATGCCGCCGGCGACCGAGACCCAGCCCGTGGTCGCCGACCTGCCGGCCCTGGCCATGACCTCCGATCCCGACGCGTTCGCCCGAGCGGTCGCGGAGGCGATCTTCGTCTGGGACACCACGACGCTGGTCACGCGAACCGACCACCTCGAGCGGCTCATCGAGGTCGCCGACCCGACCGGAGAATCGACCCCCGGCCTGGTCTTCGACCTCTCCGGCTACCTGCCCACTCAGCTCGCCTGGGCCGACCTGGCGCAGTACCAGACCCAGCAATGGCTCACCACCCACTCGGTGACCACGCCGAACGCGTGGGGCGACGCCCACGCGCAGGCAGGTGACCAGCTCCTCCCGGGCACCACGGCGCGCACGATCCAGGGCATAAGGCACCGGGCCGGGACGTGGGACGGCGACCCGGTCGCCTCCGAACAAGCTGTCGCGTTCACCGTCTTCATCGTCTGCGGCCCGTCCTACCCGAACTGCCACCTCCTTCGCCTCTCGATGCTCGACACTCCCCTGGACTGAACGGTCATGGCCAAGACCGCGCTCCTGGCAGTGGCAACGCTGCTCTTCATGCCAGCCAGCCTGCCTCCTCGGTCAGGAACCGCAGCTCGGCCTGGGACTGGCGGACGCGGGAGCGTTTCGGGGCGGTGCGCGCGCACGGGTTCGTGCTCAGGTAACCCTCTTCGACGGCGTAGGAGAAGACACCGAAGAGCAGTCCGTGGTAGTTGGCCTTGGTTTTCAGCGCGCGGTCCCAGTCGATCAGCCACGCCTTGATGTCGCCCTCGGTGATGGCGTCGATAGGTCGGTCGAAGATGCGCACGCCCCGCACCTCGAGGTCGACGAGGGTCCAGATCTGGGCGAGGTACCGTTTGCGCTGCCCCGGGGACAGGTCGACGATCTGACGGACGTACCTCTCCCCCACACCGGAGAACGACGGCGTCGGTTGCCAGGGAGTGTCATCGCGGGGGCGGACGAAGCCCTGGCCTTTGACCCAGCCCTCGGGCCAGTGCTGCCCGGCGGCATCGACCATCTGCTTGAAGCCCTCAGCGCGGGCCCGGTTCTGGGCATCGCTGCCGGCGCTGAAAGTCTCCCTCTGCCGAGGGCTACCGCGGTGTCCATCCTCGCGCCAGACGACGCAGGCGGAGACTCCACCATCTGCCCGGGTGCGCTCTTCGATCCATGCCATGGTTCTGCTCCTCTGACCCTCGTTAGGTGTCATCGGTGCATCCCCAGCTACTGCCTGTGCCCCCATGGTGCCCCCATGGCGACAAAAGCAATGTGGCCCCTGAGCGTTTCCGCTGTTCAGGGGCCACATTCGGTGGTGTCCGAGGGGGGACTTGAACCCCCACGTCCG
>JAAZBK010000147.1 GCA_012513855.1 Acidimicrobiales bacterium | reverse complement strand
GACGACAGCGACGACGAACCCGCACCCCCGGTGGAGGTGGAGGAACCCGTCGAGGAGATCATCGTCGCCAAGCACCAGCCCGAGGCGCCCGATCGGGACGAGGAGGACTGCCCCCAGCTCGACCTCTACCCGATCGGCGGGTACACCGAGGACGCCCCCGCACACTTCGCCGACCTCTCACCGCGCTTCCGAGCGTTGGCCGAGGTGGAGTGGGCGAAGGTCGAACTGGTGTGCGGCCACGCCATGGAGCCGTGGCGTGACCTGGTGATACAGCGGCTCGTGACCGATGGCGCCCCCGACGGGGCGATGATCACGGCAGCTGACGGCTCGAGCATCGTCATGCGCCTGACCGAGATCGAGTGGGTCACCTACAAGTTCCGCTACGTGGCCGGTCCCGTAGGTCCCAACCTCGTCGGGTACCCGGTCGGCCGCCTCTTCTGGGGGTCGCTCTCCATCATCCGCACCACCGCCGGCGGCCTGGTGTTCGATCATCCCGAAGCCATGGGAGTGCCGCTCATCGGAGGCGCATGGGACTTCTGGGAGGCCAACGATGGGCCCAACGGGTTCATGGGCGTACCCGTCGGCAAACCCGAATCCGCCACCGGCCCGATCGGAGCCGACACCTGGTCCGAGGGGCTGCCATCCTCCGGCGCCCGACAGGAGTTCACCGAGGGCTGGCTGTTCCTGCCGGGCGTCCTGACCGACGTGGAGGCCGCCGCACAACCGATGAGCCGCTACGAGTGGCACGACGCCAGCGAGCTGGGACCGATGCCCTCGGGGCCGATCGACTACCGCGGCCACATCATGCAGATCAGCGGCATCTCGTTCTACGTCGACAAGGACGGGGTGCGGCACTGGATCCGCACCACCTCGGACTGGAGCTGCGCCCACTGGGACCTCGGGGCCACCGAGTACGAGGTCCGCGGCTTCGAACTGGCGTCGTACCCGCTGGGAGACGAGTTCGTGTGCAGCAGGTTCAAGTGATCGCAGACAGTTGACGGCGATCAGGGGTCAGGCTGCCCTCCAAACGCCACCCTGACCCCTGATGCCCTCACCCGCGCTTGCGCGGTCGATCTCGAGACCCCGGCACAGGTTCACCACCCCTACCACCTCGCTCCACCGGGGAAGCGACAGGTCGCGCACAGGTCCACCTCCGCAGTGGCTCGGGTTGGGCCTGATCCGACCCAATGCCGCGAGCCGGACGCGCAGCGTGTGCGCCTGACGGCGGGTGAGACCGCTCGCCGCCTGGGTGTAGCCCGGTTCGAAGGCGTTGCGGTACTGGGTCCCGAGCGGACCCTCGAGGCGCTCCGCCACCCAGGCCAGCATCGCTTCGGGGTTGCAGCCTGGAGCCACGCCGGCTTGCAGTAGTTCGACGTCCGATGGTTTGACCGGCACCGTCCGCGACGACTGCTCCACCAGCCCGTGCACGTCGGCGACGGACCGGATCCGCGAGACGTCGGCGACCCGCTGTACCCCGACGGCGGCCAGGCGGAGGGCCAGGATCGGGTTGTCGACGGCATCGCCCTCGAGGAGGGCGATGGTCGTCGTCGACGGTCGGCTCGCCTCGGTCAGCGAAGCCAGGGTGGGGAGCATCGGGTACCGGTCCCAGCTCTCGGTGTCGGGGCTGAGCACCGCTAGCACCACGTCGTGCAGGACCGGTCGCAGGTCGCCGGCGCCACCGTCGGCGACGTCTCGCCACGCCAGCGCGCTCACATCGTGGCTGAGGGACCGGAGGGCCACGCTGCGTCCCAGCCGACCGATGTCTCCGTCCTCCACCAACAGAACCTTCGCCATGATCTTTCCCTCCCGTGCCGCCGAACTCGTGCGCTGTCGACAGGAGATCGCACGGTGGTTGATCGGGCAATGACCAAAGGCGGGAGAAGCCCGTGAAAGCGGGAAGCCAACCCCTGTGACCTGCGGTTGCGCGTGAACCTGGGAGGGCGGTCCCAGTTCGGGGAGAAGGCCTGGTCAGGGAGTCGGAGAGACGATCCGCGACCGGATCCCGGTGATCCACGCGTCGGCTTCCCGGCCGGCCTCGTCGACGTCGCGCCTCACCGTGGGGCCGTCGGTCGAGGCCGAGGGATAGGACCCGAGGAACTTGACCGTGCCGTGCTTGACCCGGATGGCCCGGAGGCAGTCGGCCACCACGTCGTCGGCGATGTGGCCGTCGAGGTCCAGCAAGAAGCAGTAGTCGCCGAGGGCCTTCTTGGTGGGCCGGGACTCGAGCTTGTTGAGGTTTATGCGGCGCGCAGCGAACTCCTGGAGGATGGCCAGGAGGCTGCCTGGGCGGTCGGCCCGCTGCATCACCAGGATCGAGGTCTTGTCGTGCCCGGTGGGCGCCGGGACCACGTGGGGCCCGACGGCCACGAAGCGCGTCTGGTTCTCGGGGTGGTCCTCGATGTCGCGGGCCAGGATCTCGAGCCCGTAGATGTCGGCCGCGAGTTCGTTGCCGATGGCTCCGACCTGGGGATCGCCGGCCTCGGCCACCCACTGCGCCCCTTCGGCGGTGGAGTTGGCAGCCCGGGTCCGGACGTTCGGCAGCTCCCGGCGCAGGAAGGTGCGAGCCTGGGCGGTGGCGTGGGGGATCGAGACGATGTCGGTGAGTCCGGCGACGGTGGCCCCCTTCAGCCCCATCAGGTGCTGTTGGACCGACATCACCACCTCCCGCTGGATCAGGACGTCGACGTCGAACGCGAGCGTGTCCGACGTGGTGTTCACCGACCCCTCGATGGAGTTCTCCATGGCCACGAAGCCGAGGTCGACGTCGCCGGCCTCGGTGGCCATCAAGACGTCGGCCATGGTGAGCATCGGCACCAGTTCTGCCCCCGCCAGGTCGGGCTGGGTTCGAAGGGCCTGTTCGGTGAACGTTCCGTGCGGACCGAGGAACCCCACCCGCAATCCGGAGGACCCCGAGATCGCGGTGGACGGTTCGTTGGAAGGGGCCTCGTTGCTCACGACCGTGCAGGATAGGGGTGTGGACGAGGTCGCCATCCGCCAGTTGATCGACGGTGTGCGAGACGGCTCGGTCGCGGCCGACGACGCCGTGGTGGCGCTGCGGGCCCTCCCCTACGCAGACCTCGGCTTCGCTCGCGTCGATCACCATCGACACGTCCGCCAGGGGATGGCCGAGGCCGTCTACGGACCGGGCAAGTCACCCGACCAGGCGGCACGGATAGTGGCCGAACTGCTCGCCCGGTCGAGCGAAGCACCCGTGCTGCTCACCCGGGCCGATCCCTCCCAGGTGGTCGCAGCAACCGAGGCCAACCGAGGCGGCCGGGTGGTGGGTTCCACCGTGGTGTGGCGCCCCGCCCCCGAGCGAGATGAGCGGGTGCTGCTCATCACCGCCGGCACCGCCGACCTCCCCGTGGCCGACGAGTGCGCCGTCACCCTCGAGGCCCAGGGCCTGGTGCCCCGGCGCATCACCGACGTCGGGGTGGCCGGCATCCACCGCCTCCTCGACCACGTACCGGCGCTGGCCGAGGCCGACGCCGTGGTGGTGGTGGCCGGGATGGAGGGGGCGCTCGCCAGCGTGGTCGGTGGGCTCACCGGCGCTCCGGTGGTGGCGGTGCCCACCAGCGTCGGGTACGGAAGCTCGCTCGAGGGGGTCACCGCCCTGCTCGGGATGCTCGCGTCGTGCGCGGCCGGGATCACCGTGGTCGGGATCGACAACGGCTTCGGTGCCGCCACCGCGGTGTCGCGCATGTTCCTGAACCCGGCCCGTCGGACCGCTGGTGCCCGACAGCAGGGCGGTGCCTCGTGACCACGGCCTGGTTCCACTGCTTCTCGGGCATCGCCGGCGACATGGCCTTCGGCGCGCTGGTCGATGCCGGGGCCGACATCGACGAGGTCACCGGGCTCCTGGAGCGGATCCCGGTGAGCGGTTGGGAGGTCGAGGCCGAACCGGTCCTGCGGGGCGGGGTGGCCGGTACCAAGGTCCACGTGCGGTACCGGGAGTCGAGCGTCGTCCGCACCGCGGCCCACATCCAGGGCCTGGTGGCCGAGGCGAAGCTGCCCACCCGGGTGCAGGACCGCGCCCTGGCCGTGTTCGGTGCGCTAGCCGTCGCCGAGGGACGCCTCCACCGCCGGCCACCCGATCAGGTCCACTTCCACGAGGTGGGTGGGATCGACGCCATCATCGACGTGGTCGGAACCTGCGCGGCCCTCGAGGTCCTGGAGATCGACGCGGTGGCCAGCTCACCGGTGGCGGTGGGCCTCGGCATGGTCAGGGCCGCCCACGGCATCATCCCCAACCCGGCCCCCGCGGTGGTCGAACTGCTCCGCGGGGCACCGACCTACGGGGTCGATCTGTCGCTCGAGCTCACCACCCCGACCGGAGCGGCTCTGATGGCCGCGCTGGCCAGTTCGTTCGGCCCCATGCCGTCGATGGTCGTCGACGTCACCGGGTTCGGGGCGGGCAGCCGCGAGCTGCCCGATCGCCCCAACCTCACCCAGGTGGTGGTGGGCCAACCCACGGTGCAGGCCCCGGCCGACGGTCAACCCCAACTGCTCCTGGAGACCAACCTCGACGACGTCACCGGCGAGGTCCTCGGCCACACCGTCGCCGCCCTGTTGGACGCAGGCGCGGCCGATGCCTGGATCACCCCCGTCGTGGGCAAGAAGGGCCGGCCGGCCCACGTCCTCAGCGCATTGTGCGACGTCGCGGTCCTGGACCAGGTGCGAAGCGTGTTCGTCACCGAGGCCGGCACGCTGGGCGTGCGCGGCGTCCAGGTCGACCGGTGGCCGTCGCCGCGGTCCATGGAGGCAGTCGAGGTGGACGACGCACCTGTCCGGGTGAAGGTGAGCCCCGGTCGGGTCAAGGCCGAGTTCGACGATGCCGCGCGGGTGGCTCGGCTCGGCGGTCGCCCGGTGCGCGACGTGATCGCCGAGGCGGAGGCCCGCTGGCACGTCGAGGGACCGTCGGAGCCGTTGGATCCGGCCGACACCCCGGCCGAAAGCAGGTACCGGGGCGCCCACGGTCCCGACAGCGGCCACGACCACCCGCACCCCCACGAGCACGACCACGACCATCTCCACCCCACCGACCCGGCACCCGACGAGCCGACCCCCGCCTGAGCGTTGGCCCGCTCGGTTTCAGGCCAGGGCCCGCACCGCTGCCGTGACCGCGGCCCCCACCACGATGACCACCGGGAAGGGCGCCCGTCGCCAGGCCGCGAGGATCGCGGCGCCGACACCGACCGCCCGGGCATCGATCACCCAGCGATCGTCGGTGCTGAGGGTCTGGACGGCGATGAGCGCCGGCAGCAGCGCCGCTGGTAGGAGCGCTATGCAGCGGGAGAGCCGGATTGGCAGTTCACGACCACCGAAGACCACGAGCCCCAGCACCTTGAAGGCGTAAGCGCCGCCGGCCAGGGCGAGGAGGGCGGGCCAGCTCACGTCGCCACCTCGGTGGCAACGGACGAGCCGGCGGACGACGGCGGGTTGCGCAGCCCGATCAGAACCGCTGCTGCCGCCGCCAGCACCGGCACCCCCGCGGGAGCCACGGGCACCAGGACCAGGGCGATCACCGTTCCCATCAGCGCCGCGAGGCGACCGTCGATCGACTCGAGGTGGGGAACCACCAGGGCCACGAACCCGGCCGGGAACGCGGCATCGAGTCCGAACCGCTCGGGGTCGCCGATGGCGTCTCCTCCGAGCGCCCCCACCAGGGTCCCCAGGTTCCAGAAGACGAACACCGAGATGCCCGCGGCCCAGAACCCCCGTCTCCGTGACGCCAGGTCGACCTGAGCGGTGGACATGGCGGTCGACTCGTCGATCACCAGGTGCGAAGCCAGGAGACGGAACGGCAGGCGGCCGGTGAGCGTGGGCGACAGCGCGAGGCCGTAGGCACCGTTGCGCGCGGCGAGCAGCAACGCGCTGCCGAGAGCCGCGCCGGTGGACCCACCGGACTCGATCACACCGACTGCGGCGAACTGGGATGCTCCGGTGAACACGAGCAGAGACATCGCCACCGCCTGAGCCACCGACAAGCCGCTGGCCACCGCCAGCACACCGAACGAGATCCCGAAGACGCCGACGGCGAGACCCAGCACGATGCTCGCGGTGAGCGGGTCCGGCGA
Organism: Acidimicrobiales bacterium; assembly: GCA_012513855.1. Lineage (GTDB taxonomy): Bacteria > Actinomycetota > Acidimicrobiia > Acidimicrobiales > Iamiaceae > Aquihabitans. The sequence continues at coordinate 171 of JAAZBK010000147.1, read as the reverse complement.
TGCCTCGTTCTCCTTCGACACAGGACGGGACGGTACCGGCGGGCCTCCTCGATCCCACCGGGTGCTGCGGTTGCGTAGCGTCGCATCGATGGAGCTGTGGGAACTGACCGCCAGGGAGCAGATCCGCGATCTCCTGGCCCGCTACACGTGGGCCGGCGACCGCGGCCGCAT
>JAAZBK010000014.1 GCA_012513855.1 Acidimicrobiales bacterium | reverse complement strand
GGCTTGGGAGCGGCCTCCCACTCGAACACGGTGCGGACCCGCTCCACCTCGTCGTACGCGAGGCGGCGGACCGGACCGGACTCCGGTTGCACGTCGAAACCGGTGTCGTCGGCGGCCACCAGCGGGCCCTTGAGCCGGCGGTCGCCCTCCACCCCGGCCCGGGTCTTGACGGTGACCACCGTTCCCACGGCCCCGATGAAGTGGGCAGGGGTGCGGAGAGGACGCTCGAGCCCGGGGCTGGTGACCTCCAGGGTGTACTCCCCCGCGATGGGGTCGTCTTCGTCGAGGAGGCGCGACACCGCCCTGGTGACCGTGCCGATGACGCCGATGTCGACGCCGCCGGGGCGATCCAGGGTGAGGCGCAGCACTCCGCCGGCCAGTTCGAGGTCGTAGATCTCGGCACCGGCCTCGACCACCGAGGGCTCCACCAGAGCGCGGACGCGACCGACCGTGTCCATGGCGTCTCCTCTCTGCGAGCCTCGACCGATTCGGTCCCGAACAAACAACAAGCGTGGGCCAAGGCCCACGCCCTGCCACCCGAGGGTGGACCTTCGAATCATAGTAGGAACGTGACCGAAGGCGCCGGTTGCGACTTCGTGCAACGGCGAAGAACGGGTCGTCGACCGCTGGATCGAAGCCCCCGGTCGGACCACCACCCGCCGCGACCGAGCCCGACGGGTGGATCTGTCCGCTCGAGCCCCTTGGTTGGTCAGTCGCCTGCGACGCCGAGGAAGACGACCATCGCACGACCGAGCCGGACCGTGTCGTCGTCGCCGAGCCGTCCGATCTTCTCGCCGAGCTCGGAACGTGGGACTGTCGTGATCTTGTCGACCATCAGGCTGCTCGGCTCTCTGATCCCGTTGGTCTCGTTCGGGGTCACCGGCAGCCGGAACAAGGGCGCCTCAGTGGGATCGGTGGTGAACGCGCACACCGTCACCGATGCGGTGGCATCGAATCGATCGTCCTGGATGATGACCACCGGCCGCGGCTTCCCGGCGTAGCCGGTGCCCGCCGCTGCGGTCCAGATCTCGCCGCGCCTCACTCGCCGTCCGAGCTGAGGGCATCGATGAACGCCTGGTCGTCGGCGTCATGGGTGCTCGCCGCCACAGCGGCGGACTGCAGATGGGCCTGTTCGACGAACTCCGGTGAGCGAACGTCGGGGACCCAGATCTGCACAGGACGCAGGCCCTGGGCCCGCAGCCGATCCCGGTAGGCCCTGACCCGCTCGGCTGTCGGAACGCTGGATCGCCGGGACATGACCACCATGTTACATGTAACGGAGACCGACACGAGGCAGAGATCGCCCGCCACGATCAGCTCCCGTCGAAGAGGTCCTTGCGGGGTTCGTCGGTGTAGACGGGCTGGCGGTCCTGTGCGAAGGCGCGGATCGCTTCGGGCAGGTTGTCGGTGAAGCCCAACATCAGCTGGTTGCGGTCCTCCAGCTCCACCGCCGCCGCGAGCGAGCCGATCTCGAGGTTGGCCCAGATCACGTCCTTGGTCATCGCCAGGCCGTACGGGCTGAACGTCGCCATGCGCTCGGCCGTGGACAGCGCCTCCTGGAGCACGTCGTCGGCCACCCGCGACACCAACCCGATCCGGAGCGCCTCGTCGGCCTCCACCACCCGGCCGGTGAGGAGCAGGTCGTTGGCGTGGGTGGAGCCGATCTGGCGGGGCAGCAGCCACGCCGCGGCCATCTCGGTGGAGGTGAGTCCGTTGACGATGCCGGTGGCGTTGAACGTGGCCGACGGCGCTGCAAAGCGCATCTCGCAGGCCATGGCCAGGCACATGCCTCCTCCGTAGGCGGGACCGTTGACCGCGGCGATCACCGGCTGGTGGAGGCTGCGCAGCGTGGTGACCAGACGGGAGTAGACGCGCATGGAGCGCTGGGCGATCTGGCCGACCTGGAGCCCGTCGATGCCCGGCACGACGCCGTAGTCCTTGAGGTCGAGGCCCGAGCAGAACGCTCGCCCGGCGCCGGTCAGCACGATCACCCGCACCGAGTTGTCGCGGCTCACCTCGAGCAGCGTCTGGTCCAGCTCGATGGCCAGGTCGATGGACAGGGCGTTGAGCACATCGGGGCGGTCCAACGTCACCACCGCGACGTGCTCGTGCGGGCGTTCCACGCGTACCTGGGTCATGGGCCGAGACCCTACGGGCTGGCGGTAGGGCATCTACCGACCTGCCCGGCCTCACCGCAGGTGTGTGCACTTTGGTCGAACAGTTCAATCAAAGTGCACACACCTCCCGGGTTGTGGGGTTGCGGGGTGAGGGTGGCCCGGGCGGGCCGTGACCGGTCAGTAGGCCCGGGCCACCACCGCCATGACCCCGTCGGCGTCCTCGGAAGCCGGGACCGCGCCGTCGGGTGTCTGGAGGCAGCGCACCGTGATGGCGTCCTTGGCCAGGACCGCCTCGCCCTCCTCGCCGAGCGTGGCCCACGGGATGCGGGCGAAGCCGGTCTGGGCGGCCTCGCGGGCTTCGTCGATGGTGGTGACGTCGGCGGTCCGGTCGTCGCGGAGGGCGGTGGCCGCCCTGAGCATGTCGCCCTGGATCAGATCGAGGAGCCCGGGCACCACCACCGCCAGGTCGGAGATCCGCGCTTGCTGCTTGTCGCTGGTATCGCGACGTACCAGGGTGACCTCCTGGTTCGCCAGGTCGCGGGGCCCCACCTCGATCCGCACCGGGATCCCCTTCAGCTCCCAATCGGTGGCGCGCCGGCCGAACGACGTCTCGGTCCGGTCGTCGACCTTCACCCGGACGTCCCTGTCGGCCAGGGTCTCCCCGATGCGGGCTACCGCCGCCAGGACGGCGGGATCGTCGCGGATGGCCAGCACCACCACCTGGGTGGAGGCGAGGCGAGGCGGGATCCGCAGGCCGGCGTCGTCTCCATGGCTCATGATCAACCCGCCCATCATGCGGGTCGACACACCCCAGGAGGTGGTCCACGCCGTCTGCTGGGTGCCCTCGGTGTCCTGGTAGGTGATGTCGAACGCCCGGGCGAAGTTCTGGCCCAGCTCGTGGCTGGTGCCCATCTGGAGGGCCTTGCCGTCGCCCATCATCGCCTCGCAGGCCAGCGTGTTGGTGGCCCCGGCGAAGCGCTCCTGGCGGGTCTTGCGCCCGATCAGCACCGGCATGGCCAGGACCTCGACCATGAAGTCGCGGTACACGTCGTGGAGGATCCGCAGGGCGTAGGCGGCGGCGTCGGCCTCGGTGGCGTGGGCGGTGTGCCCCTCCTGCCAGAGGAACTCGCTGGTGCGCAGGAAGATGCGGGTTCGCAGCTCCCAGCGGACCACGTTGGCCCACTGGTTCAACAACAGGGGCAGGTCGCGGTGGCTCTGGATCCACTTCGCCATGAACTCGCCGATGACGGTCTCGCTGGTGGGCCGCACCACCACCGGCTCCTCCAGCTCCTTGCCCCCGGCGTGGGTGACCACGGCCAGCTCGGGGCTGAATCCCTCGACGTGCTCGGCCTCACGGGTGAGGTAGCTCTCGGGGATGAACAGGGGGAAGTAGGCGTTCTCGGCTCCGGCGTCCTTGATCCGCCGGTCGACCTCGGCCTGCATCCGCTCCCAGAGGCCGTAGCCGTAGGGGCGGATCACCATGGTGCCCCGCACCGGTCCGTTGTCGGCCAGCTCCGCCTTGGCCAGCACGTCCTGGTACCAGCGGGGGAAGTCGTCGGACTGCGGTGTCAGTACGGGAGCCTTGGCCATGGTGGGCGAGCGTACCGGCCGGACTCAACGGCCCCCGAAGCCGATCGCCGCGGCTCGGGGCCACGACGGCGGCCCGCCGGTCACCAGAAAGATGGGTCACCAGAACAGGGCTCACCAGAAGTCGACGACCGAACGGCCCATCTCGGCGAGGAGCCGGCGCAGCAACGGCAGGCTGAGGCCGATGACGTTGGTGTGGTCGCCCTCGACCCCCTCCACGAACGGCGCCGACCTCCCGTCGAGGGTGAACGACCCCGCCACCCGCAGCGGTTCGCC
>JAAZBK010000146.1 GCA_012513855.1 Acidimicrobiales bacterium | reverse complement strand
CTCGAAGAGGGCATCACCCGAACCGCCGAGTACTTCCGCACGGTCATCTAGCGCCTTGACCGGCATCGGTCGCACGGGTTGCGTGCGGCGGTACGGGGTGCCCACCCGGACGCCGGTTCACCGCGAGACTCATCAGATGATCGACCAGGCGGCAGCGTGGTGAGCGACGACGGAGAGCTATCGGTCGACGTCGGGGGCGGTGACGCCGACCGAGGTGAGCTGGATCGCCGCCAGGTCGAGCGCTGGTTCCTCCAGCGGGGCATCCCGCACTTCATCCACGACTACCGGGCCACGGAGGACGTGTTCACCAGGGCTCTCCCGGTCCTGTTGCTGGTGGTCCTGCTCGAGGTGTTCGGTGCCGCCGACCTGGAGTGGAGGTGGTGGCAGAACCTCCTGGCCCTCGCCGGCGGGGTCGCGGTGCTGGTGGGAGCTTGGGCACTGATCAACCGGCTGCGGGGCCGGCCCTGGTACCGGCGGCCCGACGACGTCGGCCCGGTCGAGCTGGCGTCGTTCGTGATCCTGCCCGCCATGCTCCCGCTCATCTTCGGTGCGCAGCTGGGGTCCGCGGCTGGAGTCCTGGTGCTGAACCTGGTGATCCTCGGCCTGGTGTACCTGGTGGCCAGCTACGGGATCATCCCCATGACCCGGTGGGCGTTCGTTCAGATGCTGCGCCAGCTCGGTGCGGTGGCCGACCTGTTCGGCCGGGCCCTTCCGCTGCTGCTGCTGTTCACCGTGGCGCTGTTCATCAACACCGAGGTCTGGCAGGTGGCGTCGACGTTGACCGGCGGCCTCTACCTGGTGGTCATCGCCTTCTTCGTGGTCATCGGCGTGGCGTTCCTGATGGTCCGGCTCCCCGCCGAGCTCGGTCGTCTGCGAGACCAGCTACGGGGCCCGGAGCTGGTGCAGGCCTGCGTCGGCACCCCGGTCGAGCAGCATGCCGTGATCCTGGACGCCGGTTCCGACGGAGGGGTGGCGGAAGCACCGCTGTCGCGCCGCCAGCTCGGCAACGTCCTGCTCGTGCTGTTCTTCAGCCAGGCCGTCCAGGTGCTGCTGGTGACCGTGGCCATCGCCGCGTTCTTCTTCGGCTTCGGCCTGGTGGCCATCCGCCCCGAGGTGGTGGCCGCGTGGCTGGGCGACGTCGACCCGCAGATCGTGGCCGAGTGGCACGTGCTCGGTGCCGAACTGCAGGTCACCGGCGCCCTGCTCAAGGTGTCGGGCTTCCTGGGGGCCCTATCGGGCTTCTACTTCACCGTCTACGTGATCACCGACTCCACCTACCGCGAAGAGTTCTTCACCGGGATCGTCGACGAGGTCCGCCAGTCGCTCGCCGTGAGGAACGTCTACCTGGCCCTGCTGGAGCCCTGACCCGCTCCTGATCGGGCTGAACCACGGGGACGCGGCGGGCGCGCTCAGTTGGTGCGGGCTTCGGCTTCTTCGCGGTTGGCCAGGTACCACTTGACGGTGGCCTCCAGGCCCTCGCCGAAGTCGGTGCCGGCCTCGAACCCGAACGACTCCCGCGCCCTGGTGTTGTCGACCCGGCGGCGGGGCTGGCCGTCGGGCTTGGACGAATCCCAGCGCAGCTCGCCGGTGAACCCGGTGACCTCGGCGATCTGGACCGCCAGCTCTCGGATGGGCGTCTCGTGGTCGGTGCCCAGGTTGACCGGCTCGGGGTCGTCGTAGTGCTCGCTGGCCTGGAGGATGCCCAGGGCGGCGTCGTCGACGTACAGGAACTCCCGGCTGGCCGAACCGGTGCCCCACAGCTCTATGTGGTCGGCGCCTGACTCCACCGCCTCCACGCACTTCTTGATGAGCGCCGGGATCACGTGGCTCACCGCCGGGTTGAACTTGTCTCCCGGGCCGTAGAGGTTGGTGGGGATCAGGTAGATCACGTTCTGGCCGTACTGCTGGCGAACGGTCTGGGCGTGGACCAGGTGGGAGAGCTTGGCCAGGCCGTAGGGGGCGTTGGTCTCCTCGGGGTAGCCGTTCCACAGCGAATCCTCGCTGAAGGGCACCGGCGGCTCCTTGGGGTAGGAGCAGACCGTGCCCACCAGGACGGTCTTGGCGACGTCGTGCTTGCGGGCCGACTCCACCACGTAGGTGCCCATGAGCAGGTTGTCGAGGTACAGCTCGGCGGGGTGGATCTGGTTGTACCCGATGCCCCCCACCCGGGCGGCCAGGTGGACCACGGTGTCGGGGCGGACCTGGGCGAACAGCTCGTCGGTTGCCACCGGGTCGCGCAGGTCGGCCTCGGAGCTGGGGGGCGCCACCACGTCGGCGCCCGCGGCCTGGAAGCGGGCCACCACCGAACGACCGAGGAAGCCGGTACCCCCGGTAACGAGCACCCGTCGGTCGGTCCAGTGGTCGGTCATGGGACGGCATCGTACCGGTGGGCCTCCGTCGCCCCTCTCATGGCCTCCGGCGCACCACCGCGGTTGGGGGCACCTGGTGTCGTGTGGCGACGTGGTGTGCCCCGAACGTGGGTGGTGGTGGGGGAGGTTCGGGGGTTGGGGGCATGTGGTGTCGTGGGGCGACGTGGTGTGCCCCGAACCTGGGTGGTGGTCGGGGCGTGGTGAGGAGATTGACCGGCGCGGTCCGGCCGAGCGGCCAGAATCGAAGCCCGATGGACCGTCGTCGCCGCGTGGCCGTAACGCTCGAGCAGTGCTGGCACCGGGTGCCGGGCGGGACCGCCACCTCGATCCTGGAAACGGTGGCGGCGCTGAAGGAGCGGCCCGACCTCGAAGTCGTCGGGGTCGCCGCCCGCCACGCCGAGCCGCCCCCGGCTCCGTTCCAGCCGGCGGTGACGGTGTCGCACCTGCCGTTGCCGAGGCTCGCCCTCTACGAGACGTGGCACGCCCTCCGCTGGCCCCCGGTGGAACGAGCGACAGGACCGGTAGACGTGGTCCACGCCACCGCCGTGGCGGTGCCCCCGACCCGAGCGCCGCTGGTCATGACCATCCACGACCTGGCCTTCCTGGCCGATCCGTCGCTGGTGACCCGCCACGGGAACCGGTTCTTCCGCAGGGGGACCGAGCTGGCCCGGCGCCACGCACGGCTGGTGCTGGTGCCCTCGGAGG
>JAAZBK010000145.1 GCA_012513855.1 Acidimicrobiales bacterium | reverse complement strand
GCCGGGGTATCGGTCTGCGCTAACTTCGTACCGCTGCTCGGGCGAGTGGCGGAATTGGCAGACGCGCTGGATTCAGGTTCCAGTGTCCGAAAGGACGTGGGGGTTCAAGTCCCCCCTCGCCCACCACCACGAACCCCCTGGTCACCCAGGGGGTTCGCTCGCGTCGGAGGGTCCATCTCTACAGGATCTCACCCTTGCGCCGTCAACTACTGGACGGGGCTCTTCGCGAGCCGCCGAGCTCGCGACCAGCAGGTACCCTGGGGGACGTGCCTCGCCAGTCCCTCGACCCTGAGCTCGCGGCCGTGGTCGAACGCGGTCGGAAGCTGGCTGCGGAGATGGGCGAGCTGCGACCGAGGCGCATCGGGGCCTATCGGTCACCCTTCACTGATGAGGCGAGGGCCATCGTCGCCGAGTGGAAGCGTGACGGGGGCTACGAGCGGGCGCTGGACGAGATCGCAGCGAGCGATCCCGATCTCGCTGTCCAGTAACCCACCTTCGTCGTGTACGTCGTCGACGACCAATTGCTCCTCGACGTCCTGAGCGGACAAGCGACTCCGGGCATCCGTACCGCTCTTGCCGCGGGTGAGGTCTTCACCACGGCGTCTTGGTACTACCGCCTGGGCCGTGCGGTCGCTGCCGGCTCCGGTTCCGGCAGTCTCTCGAGCCGCTTCGCGGATCTCGATGACCCGGCACGCGACCTGGTGCGTACCGGCTTGGACGTGCTGCCCGAGGAGATCGGCCTGGTCAGCCTGCGCATCGTCGTTCCGGTCATGCGCGCCGTCTCCACCCGTCACCGGTTGAACTTCCTCAACGCCGAGGCGATCGGCGCGGCGCTCCTGCTCGACGGGACGATCCTGGTGACGACCGACGCGCCGATGCTGCGTGAAGCGACAGCGGCTCTAGCGGTCGGCTACGAGGTCGTGAGCTGACCCTCACGATGGACCTCAGTCCGAAGGCCTTCAGCTCCCCTCGCTTCGAGGTGGGACACGGTCTCACCTACGAGCCCTGAGCGGCGCCCACGTTCACAGGAAACGTTGCGGAAGCCCGCGGCTGAACGTGCGGTTCGGGGCCCACGGTGGGGTCATGAACTCCCATCCTTCCAACCACGGTCCCTCAAACCCCGGCCCTCCCAACCCCGGGCTGCCCCAGTCGCCTCCGGTTGCCCCGCTACCCACGTGGCCGGTCGCCCCGCCGCCGGCTGCAGCCACGACTACGAACGCTCCCACGTCCGCGCCATCGGGCGAGGCGAAGAGCAAGCGCCTCGCTCTGCTGGCGGTGCCCGTGATCGCGGCGAGCCTCGGTGCCGGGTTCCTGGGCGGAGCGATGTCGACCGCTAGGACCGGCGGCGACGCGCCGACCACCGTCAGCGCCCAGGTCTCGCCCGTCAGCCTCGAGACCACAGCGAACGGGATCGACGTCGCTGGCGTCCTCGATCACGCTGAGGGTTCCGTCGTCTCGATCAGTGCCACGGTCCGCAGCCAGCGAGGTCCGTTCCAGTCGACCGGTGAGTCGGCAGGCACTGGAGTGGTCATCTCCAACGACGGCACGATCCTCACCAACGCCCACGTCGTCTCAGGCGCCACGAACATCGTGGTCACCGGGATCGACGGTGTCGAGCGGTCCGCCGACCTGATCGCGGCCGACGAGGCAAACGACATCGCGGTGCTCCGCGTCCACAGCAGCGACGGCCTCGACGTCGCCGAGCTAGGCACCAGCGACAGCGTCACGGTGGGCGAACCGGTCGTGGCCATCGGCAATGCGCTGGCGCTCGAGGGCAGCATGACGGTCACCCAGGGCATCGTGTCGGCCAAGGACCGGTCCATCGAGACCTCGTCGGGAACGCTCGACGACCTGATCCAGACCGACGCCGCCATCAGCTCTGGCAACTCCGGCGGACCGCTGGTCGACGCCGAGGGCAGGGTCATCGGCATCAACACCGCCGTGGCCGCCAGCGGGAGCGGCATCGAGGCCTCCAACATCGGCTTCGCCATCTCGATCGACACCGCTCTCGACATCGCCCAGTCGCTGATGGCGGGGGCCGCGTAAAGAGGGTCGCGTTCGTGGCCGGACCCGCCACGATGGGAGGGTCATGGCTCGCTTCTTCACCTCCGATCTGCACCTCGGGCACCGCAACATCGCCCGCTACGAGCCCGGCCGCGCCGAGGCCGCCGGGGTGGAGCCGCTCACCGGGTCGGCCGACGACGAGACCCAGGCGTCGCTCGACACCTTCCTCATCGACCGGTGGAACGAGGTGGTCTCCCACGACGACGAGGTGTGGGTCCTCGGCGACGTGGTCATGGGCCAGCTCGACCGCACGCTGAGCCAGCTGAGCTGCCTGTTCGGGCGGATCGTGCTGCTTCCCGGCAACCACGACCGCGTCTGGGCCGGCAACTCCCGCCCCGAACAGTGGCGGGACCGGTACCTCGACGCCGGGATCGACGAGATCGTCCCCGGCACCACCTCGCTCGAGCTGGCCGACGGCACCGTGGTCGACGTCGACCACTTTCCCTACAAGGGCGACTCCGGTCCTGGCGACCGCTTCCCCGACTGGCGACCCGAAGACCGCGGCCGGGTGCTGCTCCACGGTCACGTCCACTCCGCCTGGCGGACCAACGGGCGGATGATCAACGTCGGCGTCGACGTGTGGGACTACCGCCCGATCCCTGAACCACGGGTGATCGAGCTGGTCGAGGCCGCAGCCGGCGGGTGAGCCCGGACGCCGAGGCACGAGACGAGCGCAAGTCCCGCTCAACGAGCACCATGGGCCGCCATGACCGATCTCCGCTGCGCTCCTGCCCGTCCCCGAGGTGCCCGTCGCTGGCTGGCGGGTGCGGTCGTCGCTTCCCTGCTCCTCACCGCGGGTTGCAGCGACGGTGGAGACGACGACTCTGCCGGTGGAACGACGAGCAGCTCCAGCGCTGCCGACGGCTCGACCACCACCGGCGGCGAGCAGACCACCGCCACCAGTCCATCGGTGCTCGAGGCCGAGGAGGTGCCCGCGGAGGACGGCTCGTTCTACGACGTTCCCGACCCCATGCCCGCGGGTGAACACGGCGACCTGGTCCGCTACCAGGTCACCGGCGACCAGCCCGAGGGGCTGACCCGCTACCGGGTCATGTACCTCTCCGAGACGGTCACGGGCGACCCGACCGTGGTGACGGGACTCGTGGCGGTGCCCGACGGTGAGGCGCCCGACGGTGGCTGGCCGGTGCTCACCTACGCCAGGGGCTCCAGCGGCATCGCCGACGACTGCGCCATATCCATGGCGATCGACGGGACCCAGGGCGCCGACTCGGTGCTCGCCGCAGAGGCCTGGCTGGTGGAGGACGCCGTCGTCGAGCACGACATGGTCGCAACCGTCACCGACTACGAGGGCATCGGCGGTCCCGGCATCCACCCTTTCCTCAGCGGCGTGAGCGAGGCCCGCGCCACCCTCGACATCGTGCGGGCGGCGGGCGACCTTCCCGGGCTGGATCTGCGGGATGACGTCGGCATCATGGGCTACTCCCAGGGAGGCCACGCCGCGCTGTGGGCCAACCAGGAAGCCGGCGGGTGGACGCCCGAGCTGGTGGTCCACGGAACCGTGTCGGGCGCTCCCGCTTCGGAGGTCGCCTCGCTGCTGGGGCCGGATGGGATCTTCGAGAAGGGTTCGGCGTCGTTGCTGGCCGCGGGCATGGCCCAGGAGGACCCAGCGCTCGACATCGAGGAGCTCCTCACCCTCGGGGGCGTGGAGTACGCCGACCTGATGGCCGCGAGCTGCCGTCCCGACCCCGCCGCGGTCGTGGCCCTCATGGAGGATCCACTCCTCCAGGAGGACCCCGCCACGTCGGACACCTGGCAGGCGTGGATCGAGGAGAACACGCCCGGCAACGCTCCGGCCGCATCACCGGTGCTGATCGTCCACGGCGACGCCGACGCCAACGTGCCGGTGGAGAACAGCGAAGCTCTGAGGGCACGCCTGTGCGCGGGCGGCACCCCGACGGAGCGGCGGGTTGTGCCGGGTGCGGATCACATCGCCGGGGCGATCCCCACCATCGCCGACGGCACCGCGTGGTTGGCTGGCCTGATCGCCGGCACCCAGGCGCCGCCCACCTGCTGATGGATCAGGGGATGGTTCAGAGGGCGACGACCTCGTCGTCGGGGAACTGGTCGGCATCGTGCCCGAAGATCAGGTGCGATCCCCCGGCAGCCATGGTCCGCAGCAGCTCGAGGCTCTGGCTCTGACGCTCGAGGTCGTTGGCGAACACCGGCATCAGCCCGGTGTCGAAGGTCTCGCCGAAGTAGCAGGCGTCGCCGGTGAGGAGCAGCTCGCGCTCATCGGTGCGGACCCGCAGCGACTGGTGACCGGCGGTGTGGCCGGGCGTCGGGATGCAGACGACCGAGCCGTCGCCGAACACGTCGTGCTCGCCGTCGAGCAGCTTCACGTCCTGTCCCGTTTCGAAGTCGGCGTCGAGGTAACCGGCGAGGGGGTCTCCGCCGTGAGCCGCATCCCACTCGTCGCGCTGGACCAGGACGGGCACGTCGCCCAGGTGCGCGTTGCCGCCGCAGTGGTCGTAGTGGAGGTGGGAGCAGACGATCAGGTCGACGCCGTCGGAGAGCCCGCCGACCCGTTCGTCGACGGCGAGGCCGGTGGGCAGCACCGAGTCGAAGATGTCGGCCAGGCCACCGAGCCGGGCACGGGCGTCGGAGCGCAGGTCCTGGTGCAGACCGGTGTCGAACACCAGCCGGCCCTTGGCGTGCTCGATCAGGTACGAGAGCACGGGGATCCGCTGCTGACCTTCGCCGCCCTCGATCAGACCGGCGCGGTCGGTGGTGATCCATCCGGTGGTGAAGCCGTGAACGGTGACCATCGCCCGATCGTAAGGCCCTCGGCGCAGGCGGAGATCTGTGCCACAAGACCAGCGGCGGACGCGGCCGGCGGCGCGAGGATGGACCCATGGCAACCGCCGAACTGCACCACGTCACCATCCACGGACACGAGGTCACCTACCGCATGGGTGGCGACGGTCCCGCCGTGCTGCTCATCCACGGCATGGCCGGTTCGTCGCGCACGTGGAAGGACGTCACCGACCTGATGGTGCGCGACCACACGGTGATCGCCCCCGACCTGTTGGGCCACGGCGAGTCGGCCAAGCCCATGGGCGACTACTC
>JAAZBK010000013.1 GCA_012513855.1 Acidimicrobiales bacterium | reverse complement strand
TCTTGGACATCGGCGCCCAGCACGAGGACTGGCGGGCCGCGATCGCGTATGCACGCACCCTCGAAGGTGTCGACACCGAGCGGGTCGTCGCCTGGGGCACCTCGTTCGGCGGTGGGCACGTCCTGCACCTCGCTGCCGAGGACCACACCGTCGCCGCGGTGATCGCCCAGGTACCGCACATCAGTGGTCCGGCGACGACGTTCGCGTTGCCACTCCGGCTGGTCGTTCGCCTGGTCGCGGCGGGCATCCGTGACCAGCTCGGCGCTCTTCTCGGCCGCGAGCCCTACCGGCTGCCAGCCGTCGGGGTGCCGGGCAGCGTGGCGATGATGACATCACCCGATGCGGAGCCGATGGTTCGACGCCTTGCCGGCGACCGTGTCGAAGAACTGATGTCCGAGCTCGACGTGGCCGCCCGGATCGCCCTGCGTGTGCCGCTCTACTCACCCGGCCGGCGAGCGAAGCACATCACGGCCCCCACGTTGGTGCAGATCGCCAAGCGCGATGTCGTGACCCCCTACAAGGTGGCGCTCAAAGCTGCCCGCCGGATCCCCCGCGGTGAGGTCCGCACCTACGACTGCACACACTTCGAGCCGTACCTCGACCCATGGTTCGACACGGTCGTCGGCAACCAGCTCGAGTTCCTCACCGCGCACGTTCCGGCCGACACGCTCGACGACTGACCGCGAAGGCAGCCGGACCTGCTCTCGAGCCGTCCATGGAGAAAGTCTCGGCACACCGCGAGGCAAGGTAGACCGTCCCCCAACGCCGGGTCCGTGGGCCGCGCCGTCCCCATCCGACCCTTCCGAGGTCACCGAACCGGGCCCCGGGGGTATCCCGCTACCTATCCCGCTGGGTATCCGGTTGGCTATACCGTTCGCGGGCTCGTCCCTGGTCAGAGCGTTGCGAGGCGACCCTGGTACAACTCGGTTCTCACCAGTCATCCGTCGCAGCCGTAACCGTCGTGCTGAGGTCGCCTCGGACGCCGACGTAGCGGGAGAGTGTGAACGCGGCGTTGGCGTGGCCGAGCAGGGTGGCGACCACGGCGGGGTCGAGGTGGACGTCGAACAGGAGCCAGCACGCGGCGACGTGGCGCAGGTCGTGGGGGTGCCAGACCGCAGCGGTCGTGCGCTTCATCGACCAACCGGCATCTCGGGCAGCGCGGGCCCAGATCCGCTGGAAGGCGCGTCGGTTGGCGAAGCCACCGTCGGTGCCGGGGAACAGCAGGCCCTCGCGCCCGCGGGCGCGCTCGACCTGGTCCGCCCAGTCCCGAAGTGGTTCGACGAGGCTGGCCGGGAACGTCGACACCCGGTGTTGGCGGTTCTTGGTGCCCTTGATCGCCAGCCCCTGGCGGGACTGCTCGACGGCTCGTCGGACCCGGACGACGCGCTGCGGCTCGAAGTCGAGGTCGATCGGGCGTAGCGCGATCAGCTCACCCCAGCGCAGACCCGACCGGTGCTTGAGTCGCATGGCGAGCGACCAGGTGGGTTGCTCGGCCGCGTCGAGAGCCTTGAACAGCCGGTTGCACTCCTCGTCGGTGGGGAGCGACGACCGGGGGATGAACCCGATCGCCTGACCCTGGACCTCAGCGGTCGGGCTGTAGCGGACCAGCCACATCGGATCAGCCTCCCGGGGGATCCACCGGTTCTTGAAAGCGAAGGTCACCAGCGCCCGCATGGCCGAGCCCACGTTCTGCACCGTCGACGGGGTGAGGGTTCGCCGGGCCCGGTCGAGCACGGCCTCCGAATCCGATGGCGTCCACGCCGAGAGCGCGTGGTAGCCGAGCACGGGACGGACCCACATGCGCAGCAGGTACTCCTGGCGCTCGGCGTAGCGGGTAGACCGAGACGACAGGTTCACCAGGTAGCGGTCGATCAACCCGCCGACCGTCGTCGGAGCGTTGGCCCGCCCGGGCAGCAACATCGACGACGCGAGTCGGGTCTCGATCTCCCGGGCTCGTTGGCGGGCGGCGTCCTCGGTGGTGAACTTGGCGAACACTCGGTTGCCATCCGCGTCGGTGGCCACGACGCGGTGCCGGGGCTCACCCTCGGATGGTGCGTAGATGCGGGTGCCGTACTCGAACGACACGAGTGGCTTGCGGCGGCGATATGCAGCCATCGGAACTTCCTCCTGGCGCGCCGAGCGCGCCCAACCAGTCGGGAGGAAGCTCGTCTCCGCCAGCCTGCGAGCTTCGAGCAGGTCCCTGGAAGTGTGCCCGCCTCGACGAGGTGCGGTCAACGCTTCCGGTGGCCACCGGCTACAGGCGCACGGGGGTGTTCGGGCGCTTCTGAGAGCAGAACTAGATGCAGACCTGGAGAATTCCGTAGTACGATATCTCCGTGTGGAGATCCACCGATCCGCCCGACGTCACGGCATTGCCGATGACGACATGCTCCACGCCGTCGACCACGCCCTCGCCGTCGAGGACATCGGCGAGGATCCCGATCGGTGGCTCGTCATCGGTCCTGCCCGAGCCGCCAACCTGCTCGAACTGGTCGTCCTGCTCACCGCCGACGGTGAACAGCTGATCATCCACGCCATGCCGATGCGTCCGCAGTACCGGAGGCTCCTCGAACGATGAACAAGCCCACCAAGCACCGCACCAGCTCTGGCAAGCCACTCACCGACGATGTGATCGAACGCCTCGCCGACGAAGCCGAGGCGGGCTTCGACCCCGATGCGCTCGCCGCTCGACGCGGCCGACGGGGCCGACCGCCACTGGGCGCCGAAGCTGCCTCTGTCGAGTCCGTTCGCCTCGACCCCGACCTGAAGCAACGCCTCACCCAACGCGCCGAGGACGACGGCATCACCGTCTCGGAGGTCATCCGCGACGCGCTCCGTCACCACCTCGAAGCCAGCTGAACCACGCCGCCGAAGGCCGCTGGCCCATGGGTTCGTCAGCCCACGTTTCTAAACGAAGTCGGCGGTTCCTTTAGGAACGATCGCTGTCCGGCAACGTTAGGCAACGGTCGGCACTCGGTCGCCCGAACGCCGGGGTCACAGAGGTACGGCCTCGGCGATGCTCCGCACGGTTCGACACACTTCGACACGCTCCGCAAGCTCCGCTGCTCAGCGGGTGGAGAGGTTGTGCCCGAGTTGTGCCCATCGGGCGTCGCTGCCACCGAGGTGCACCCACCCTGACCTGGGCGAACGTCGTTGACCGGTCGGCTCGGGCCACCGAGAACACCACCCTCTCAAGGTGGCGGCACGGGTTCGAATCCCGTTGGGGGT
>JAAZBK010000144.1 GCA_012513855.1 Acidimicrobiales bacterium | reverse complement strand
TGGGAGCACATCGTCGACGACCAGCTCCACGACCCCACCGACCCCGATGACGAGCCCCCAGAGCGCAAGCGTCAAAAGGCCGAACGCTACTTCCGCATGACCCAGATCCCCGAAGGATTCGATCTGTCGGGTTCGCTGCCGACGGCGGATGGGCTGATCGTGCAGACCCAGTGGCAACACATCTACGACGAACTGTTCGAAGCCGACTGGGCCGAGGCCCGCAAGATCCACGGCGACGACACCTGCATCTCCCACCTGAGCCGGACCGTCGCCCAGCGGCGGGCCGATGCTCTGGTCGAGATGGCCCGTCGGGCCAGCGCCTACGGGGCCGACTCCACCGCGGCCCGACCTCTGGTCACGGTGATGGTCCACGCCGAAGATCTGATGGGGCCGATACGTGAGACGTTCAACGGGACCGTGCTGTCGAGACGTGATGTGGCCGAGTGGATGACCGAGGCCGACTTCGAACGCATCATCTTCGACCCTGCCGGCCAACCGGTGAACATGACCAGCAAAGACCGGTTCTTCACCGGGCTCCTCCGCCGAGCGGTGCAGATACGTGACCGGGTGTGCTCGCATCCGACCTGCGACGTCGATGCCGAACGCTGCCAGGTCGACCACATCGTCGAACACTGCGACGGCGGTGAGACCCACATAGAGAACGGCCGCCTCTTGTGCTCGTGCCACAACCAGCAACGACCCGGCCGAGGCAAGAAACCCGAAGACGACCAGGGCGACGGAGACGGAGACGGCGACGAACCCGAGCCCGACGACCACGGCGAGGACGACGAACCAGACGGCGGAGCCGAACCAGAGCCCGAAGGCAACGGCGATGGTGACGGCATCGAACCGGAGGCTCACGACGACGGCGCAGCCGGCTGATGCGGCGCGGCCCGATGACCCGTTCGATCGACCGCTCAGCGGTGCAGTGCGGACGGTCAGCCAGCCATGGACTGATCAGCGACCGATCAGCGACCGACGCAGCAAGCCAGTCGGTCACACAGCAGTCACACAGTCAGTCAGGCCGGTGGGATTCGAACCCACGACCCCCGCGTCCCAAACGCGGTGCGCTACCAAACTGCGCTACGGCCTGTCGGGACAACCTACCCGGTCAGGCTGAACGGCCACGCGGTCCGATCCCTATAGGGTCCGGCCCATGACCGCCGTGCAGAGCCCCGATCTCGGTTCCGCTGCTCGACTCGTCTCGATCACCGTGGCCGACGATCCGAGCGCGTGGGCATCGGCCGGGTTCACGGTCGTCGACGACGCCGTCCAGATCGCAGGGACCCGCATCGTGCTCACCGGGCGAGTCGACGATCGGTCGTTGCGGGGAATCCGCAACTGGACCGTGGCCGGCTTGTCTGCGCCGGCCGGCGACGGCCAGATCGACGGGCTCGCCACCTCCTTCGTCGACGTCACCTCCCTCGACGACACCAGCACCGCCGGCACCAGCACCGCGGGCACCAGCACCGTCCAAGACACCGCCAGCACCGCCGTCCACGCCAACGGCACTGCCGGCATCGACCACGTGGTGGTCATCACACCCGACCTCGATCGCACCATCGCGGCGTTCGCCGAGGTCGGGCTGGGAGTGAGGCGGATCCGCGAGACCGAGTCGTACGGCGCCCCGATGCGCCAGGCATTCCTGCGACTCGGTCCCGTGATCGTCGAGGTCGTCGGCGGCCACGAGGGATCGGGCCAGCGCGCCGAGGAGGCACCGGCCGACTGGTTCGGGCTGGCGCTCGACGTCGGCGATCTCGGGGCCACGGCCACCCTCCTCGGAGACGGCCTGGGCGGGATCAAGGACGCGGTCCAGGACGGACGCCGGATCGCCACCATCCGCCACAAGAACTTCGGCATGTCGGTGGCCACCGCCCTCATGGACGACCTCGCCTCGGTCGACGGAGCCTGACGTGCTCGACCACGTGTTCACCGACGCCATCGGCGCCCTGCGAGACACCGTCGAGAGCGCCCTGCTCGAGCGTCAGGCCTTCGAGGAGCGGTTCCAGGCCGACGTCTTGTTGGGCGACCTCACCTGGGAGACCTCCTACGCCCTGCCCGGCGAAGGCTCACCGCCCCGCACCCGGGCCGACATCACGCTCGACTGGCCGACCTGGGCGCAGACGGCCTACCGCTCCTGGTACATCGGTGAGCCGCTCGACGAGCCGCCGAGGATCGAGGTCGAGATCGTGTTCCGGGTGCAACGACTGGCCACCGCGCCCGATCCGCGTCCGTTCCTGTCGGTGCTCCCGCTGGAGTCCAGCCCCATCGGGTCGGAGCGCCTGTACCGCTCCGGGCCCACCGTCGAGACCATCCACGACCACGACCTCGAGGCGGTCGAGTACGCCATAGAGGTGTCCTACGACGGGTCCTACGACCTAGACGAGAGCGTCCTGGCCGACGGGTCCGAGCTCGACGAGCACTTCAGCTCGATGGGCGGTTGGATCGCGTCGACCCTGGTTCGGCTCGGCGACCTCACGTTCGAGTTCCTGCCACCCGAAGACTCACAAGCCTGACCAGCCTGACCCGGAGGTAAACCCAGTGACCGAGCTCGTGCTCACCGAGACCCACGATCGCATCACCACCGTCACCCTCAACCGGCCCGAGGCCCGCAACGCCCTCTCCGGTGCGTTGATCCGCGACCTTCGCAAGGCGATCCGCTCCGCCCAGGACGATGATTCCACCGACGTGATCGTCCTCACCGGGGCCGATCCGACCTTCTGCGCCGGGCTCGACCTCAAGGAGCTCGGTTCGGGGAGCGGAACCCTCACCGACACGGCTCCCACCGACTCCACGCCCATCGACCAGAGAGGCCCCCTGCCTCCCGGGCCCAAGCCGGTGATCGGCGCCATCAACGGCGCTGCCATCACGGGCGGCTTCGAGCTGGCACTGGCCTGCGACTTCCTCGTGGCATCAGACCGAGCCCGCTTCGCCGACACCCACGCGCGGGTGGGCATCCAGCCGTGGTGGGGCCTCACCGTCCTGCTCCCCCAGGCCATCGGGCTCCGCCGGGCACGCGAGATGAGCGCCACCGGCAACTTCATCGACGCCCAACGCGCGCTGGACTGGGGGCTGGTGAACCACGTCGTCCCCCACGACGACCTCCTGTCGTTCACACATGGCCTGGCCGCCGACATCGCCTCGAGCGACCAGCGCGCCGTGCGCCAGATCTACGCCACCTACGCCGCCGGATCGCTGGTCACCACCGGCGACGCCTGGCTGGTGGAGTCCGACGTGGCCGCGGCCTGGCAGGGCAAGGGCCTCGATCCCGACGAGATCGAGCGCCGGCGCCAGGGCGTCACCGACCGGGGACGGTCCCAGCTCTAGCCGCGAGCCACATCCCGCCGCGGCAACCAGTCGTCCGGAACCAGACACCCTGAATCAGTCGTCGATGGGCCCGGTGCCGTCGTCGATGGTGGTGGTCGAGCCGCGGGAACCCAGACCGCCGTCGGTGGTCCCGGGGAACAGGTCTCCGGTGCCGTCGTCGGCCTCGGGATCGGACTCGTCGCCATCGGGATCGTCGCCGGCACCGGACCCGCCGGTGCTGCAGACCTCGGCCTCCTGGAACCCCTCCACCGTGTAGCGGACCAGGGGGTTTCCGCTCACCACCCGGTTCTCCCGAAGGTCGTCGGCCTGGAAGCGGATCCCGACCGCGCCGCCATCGCGGCGGAACGCCACCAGGCGGAGCACCGCACCGCTGGGCGGGTCGCTGAAGGGGGTGACCGTGGTGAAGCCTTCGGGGGCGACGCCGACCAGGAAGGTGTTGAGCGGCGTGGGCGGACCCTCGACCTCCCAGTAGGGCTCGCTGTCCGGGTTCCACAGAACGAACCTGGTGAACGCGCCGGCGGCGCAGTCGGGGACGCGCGCCACCTGGAACCCGTTAGCCAGTTCGAGCCCGATGGGCTCGCTCCAGTTGTCCTCGCCCAGCCGGTCCCTACCGACCTCGGGCAGGACGGTGGTGGCCCGGTTGGTCATCACCAGCACTGCGACGGCGGCGACGGCGAGGACTGCCAGCAGCACGAGGAGCGAAGGAAGCCGCCTGCCCCACCAGTGGCGAGGGTCGGGTTCAGCGGCCCGCATGAAACCCGGCTCATCGGGCCGGTCGCTCACGACGGAGGTGCCACCGAGGCCACCAACCGGGCGATCAGTGCTTCCCAGTCGCCCGCGGCCGGCGTGGGCAGGTCGGCCACCTCCAGCAGGAGGAAGCCGAGGCCCACCGCGTGGCAGAACGTGACCACGGCTTCGGTGTCGAGCGCCGGGTCGATTCCGCCCTGGCGCTTGGCCGTGTCGACGATCTCGGCCAGCCGGTCTCGGCGCTGGCGCATTCCCGAGCCGATGATCGCCGCCACCTCCGGTTCGTGACGGGCCGCTGCGAACGACTCGAGGAGCATCCCCGGGGTGGCCCGGTTGTCTGCCGAGTCGGAGGTCAGCTCCTCCACCAGGTGGCTGCCCGCGATCAAGATGATGTCCTCCATCCGGCCCTGGAAGCGGTGGTCGGCGAACAGAGCGTCGAACTCCCCTTCGGTGGCATCGGCCAGGGCGGCGGCCAACAGGTCGGCCTTGCCCCGGTACCGGGAGTAGATGGCCCCGGTGGTGACACCGGCCCGACGGGCGATCTCGGCCACCCGGGCTCCGGCGTACCCCCGGGCCGCGAACTCAGCCGTGGCTGCCTCGAGCAGCCGTGCCCCGAGCGGATCGACATCGACCGGATCGACATCGACCGGATCGGCAGCATCGACCGACTCGACGGGGACGAACGTCGAAGGGGCTGACGGTTCGGACGACATGACCACCGGTAGAGCCTACCGACAGTCACGGGGCGGCCACTTCGGCCCGACGGGTGGGACGGGCGCGAAGCGGTGGGGTTAGATTCCAGGTGTCGTTGCAGTGAGCAACCGACGACTACGAAGGGAGCACGAGGTGAAGCAGAAGCGATGGGGAGTCTTCTTCATTCTTTTCGCCGTGATATCGCTGGTACTCGCCGGCTGTGGCGACGACGACGATGATGGGGGCGATACCACCACCACCGAGGCCGGAGGCGATTCCGGCGACAACGGCGACTCCGGATCGTCAGGCGACCTCAAGGTCGGCATGGTCTTCGACGTGGGCGGCAAGGGCGACAAGTCCTTCAACGACTCGGCCTTCAAGGGCCTGACCGAGGCCGCCGAGGAGTTCGACGTCGAGGTTCGTGAGCTCGAGCCCGATGCCGAGGGGTCCAACCGCGAGGCGCTCATGCGCCAGCTCGCCGACGAGGGCTACGGCCTCATCATCGGCGTCGGGTTCGCCTTCGCCGAGGTGATGCCGGCCATCGTCGCCGACTACCCCGACACCGAGTTCGCCATCGTCGACTCGGTGGTCGAGGCCGACAACGTGGCCTCGCTGGTCTTCGCCGAGCACGAGGGATCGTTCCTGGTCGGCGCCATCGCCGCCCAGAAGTCCGAGGCCGGCCACATCGGGTTCGTGGGTGGCGTCGAGACCCAGCTGATCCAGAAGTTCGAGGCCGGCTTCGTGGCCGGTGCCAAGGCCGTCAACCCCGACATCGTGGTCGACGTCAAGTACATCACCCCCGACGGCGACTTCTCCGGCTTCGCCGATCCTGCCAGGGGCAAGACGGTGGCCGCCGGCCTCTACGCCGGTGGCGCCGACATCGTGTACCACGCTGCTGGTCAGTCGGGCAACGGTGTGATCGAGGCTGCGGTCGAGGCCGACGCCCTGGTCATCGGGGTCGACTCGAACCAGTACCTCAGCGCCAGCCCCGAGGCTCAGCCGCACATCCTGACCTCGATGCTCAAGCGGGTCGACGTGGCCGTGTTCAACACGATCGAGGCCTGGGTCAACGGCGAGTTCACCGCCGGAACGTCGTTGTTCTCCCTGGAGAACGACGGCGTCGGGTTCGCGACCGACGGTGACCTCATCGTCGACGTCGATGCCATCAACGAGCTGCGCGACCAGATCGTGGCCGGCGAGATCGAGGTTCCCACCGAGCCCTGATCCGGGCGGATCTCACAGAAGATCCGACCTGATGGTCGAACAGCAAGCATGATGAGGCTCGGGACCGCGGTCCCGAGCCTCATCCGTCCTCCGGGGGTATGTGTGCCAGCCAGCCGCATCGACGATGGCAGCGTGGCCGCTGTCGAGCTGAAGGGAATCGTCAAGCGGTTTCCCGGCGTGATCGCCAACGACGACGTGAACCTCACCGTCGCGCCCGGCACGGTCCACGCTCTCGTGGGCGAGAACGGCGCCGGCAAGTCGACCCTGATGAAGATCCTCTACGGGATGCAGCACCCCGACGAGGGGACCATCACGATCGGCGGCGAGCGCGTCGAGTTCAAGAGCCCCACCGATGCCATACGCCACGGCATCGGCATGGTCCACCAGCACTTCATGCTGGCCGACAACCTCACCGTGCTGGAGAACGTCATCCTCGGGTACGAACCGACCCGGTTCGGGGTCATCGACTTCGACGGGGCCCGTCGCCGGATCGAAGAGCTGACCGAGCTCTACGGGTTGCCGGTCGAGCCCGACGTGAGGGTCGAGCGCCTGGGCGTGGGCGACCGCCAGCGGGTGGAGATCCTCAAGGTCCTCTTCCGGGGCGCAACCACCCTGATCCTCGACGAACCCACCGCCGTGCTCGTGCCCCAGGAGGTCGACGAGCTGTTCGACAACCTGTCCGACCTCAAGTCGCAGGGCATCACCATCCTGTTCATCTCGCACAAGCTGGACGAGGTGCTCACCGTGGCCGACGACATAACCGTGATGAGGGCCGGAACCACCGTCGCCGCCCGCAAGCCCGCCGACGTCACCAGCCACCAGCTCGCCGAGCTGATGGTGGGCAGCGAGCTCCCCACCCCCGAGACGCGGGAGAGCACGGTCACCGACCAGGTCTGCCTGGAGCTGAGCGGCATCACCGTCTGTCGTGAGGACGGCCGCCCCGACGTCGACGACGTCTCGATCGAGATCCACCAGGGCGAGATCGTCGGCATCGCCGGGGTCGAGGGAAACGGTCAGACCCAGCTCATCGCCGCCATCATGGGCACGACCACGACCCGCAGTGGTTCGATCTCGCTGGACGGCGATGACATCACCCACTGGCCCACCCGGCGCCGGCGCGAAGCCGGTCTCGGCTACGTACCCGAGGACCGGCACCGTCACGGTCTGCTCCTGGATGCACCGCTGTGGGAGAACCAGATCCTCGGCCACCAGACCCAGGAGCCCAACGCCCGTGGGCCCTGGATCGACCGCCGGGCGGCCAGAGCCCGCACCGAGGAGCTGGTCGAGCAGTTCGACGTCCGGACCCCCACGATCGACGTGATGGCCGGAGCCCTGTCGGGCGGCAACCAGCAGAAGCTCATCATCGGCCGCGAGTTGATGGCCGGCCCCGTGGCCATGATCGCGGCCCACCCCACCCGTGGAGTCGACGTCGGCGCGCAGGCGGCGATCTGGGACCAGCTCCGCGACGCCCGTCACGACGGCCTCGCCACCCTGCTCATCTCCGCAGACCTGGAGGAGCTGATCGGCTTGTCCGACACCTTGCTGGTGATCTACAAGGGACGCATCGTCGCTCGGCTCGACCCGGCCGCGACGTCGCCCGAGGAGCTGGGCTCGCACATGACCGGCGCCGCGGCGGCGGGGGGCGCCGGATGAAGAAGAACTGGAAGCTCCAGGCAGCCGCACCCATCCTCGCCCTGGTTGGTGCGGCCGTCATCGCCGGCATCATCCTCGCCGCCACCGGCAACGACCCGGGCGACGTGCTGCAGGTGATCGTCGACGACGGGTTCGAGACCCGTCGCGTGGTCGACACCTTGAACCGGGCCGCCCCCTACTACATCGCCGGTGTGGCGGTGGCGATCGGCTTCAAGATGACGCTCTTCAACATCGGCGTCGAAGGCCAGTACCGGCTGGCGGCCCTGGTGGCGGCGTGGGCCGGTGCCTCGGTGAACCTGCCCGCTCCGCTCCACGTGCTGTTCATCCTGATGGTCGCGGTCATCACCGGGGCCGCATGGGCGGCCATCCCGGGTCTCCTCCGAGCCACCCGTGGGGTCCACGAGGTGATCTCGTCGATCATGCTCAACTCGATCGCGCTGGGACTGGGGGCGTTCCTGCTCCACCGGTGGTTCCGTGCACCAGCCGGTGAGTACCCGGGAGCGGTAGGCACCGAGGTGCTGCCCACCCCCGGCCGGCTCCCCCTGCTCAACGGCCTGGTGGAGAAGCTCGGGGTCGACCTGCCGCCCGGCACCAGGCTCCAGTCCTACATCTTCATCGCCCTGATCATCGGCGTGGCCTATCACCTCGTGATCTCACGAACCCGGTTCGGCTTCGACCTGCGCGCCAGCGGCTCCAATCCCGAGGCGGCCGAGGCAAGCGGCGTCGATCCCAAGCGCATGGTGGTGGTCACCATGGTCCTGTCGGGCGCAGTGGCCGGGCTCATCGGGCTCAACAACGTCATGAGCAACGTGGGAGATCAGGCCCGCTACACCGACGTCTCGGTGGTCGGCGGGCTGGGCTTCACCGGCATCGCCATCGCCCTGCTGGGCCGCAACCATCCGGTCGGGATCGCCCTGGGTGCCTTGCTGTGGGCGTTCATGGATGCGCTGCAGACCCCGTTGTCCAGCGCTCAGCTGCCCAAGCAGATCACCGCGATACTCCAGGGCGTGGCAGTGCTCTCGGTGGTCATCGCGTACGAGGTCGTGCGCCGGATCGAGCAACGTCAGCAGGCATCGTCACTCCGGCGAGACAGCGAACCTCCGCCAGCCTCGGAGGTGGCGCCAGCATGACGATCGCAGTCCCCACCGACCAGGCGCCGTCGCCGGCTCCAGCACCCACCACCGGATCGATCCAGAGGATCCCCCGACCCGCACGTCTGTCGATCTACCTCGTCGGCGGCCTTCTCATCATGTCGCTGGCCCGAGCGGTGACCGAGGCCGACCAGCTCACCGGAGCGGGGATGTTCCGGTCCGCCCTGCTGCTGTCGTTGCCGGTGGCGCTGGCCGGACTGGGCGGCCTCTGGGCCGAACGGGCCGGGGTGATCAACATCGGCCTCGAGGGGATGATGGTCCTGGGCACCTGGTTCGGTGCCTACGGCGTGCTCACGTGGGGACCCTGGCAGGGGGTCGCATTCGGCATCGTGGGCGGAGTGGTGGGAGGACTGCTGCACGGACTGGCCACGGTCACCTTCGGCGTCGACCACATCGTCTCGGGCGTGGCCATCAACCTCCTCGGCGTCGGCCTCACCGACTTCCTCACCACCGTCACGTGGGAGGGGGCCACCCGCGACTCCCCTCAGTTCAGCGGCTCCACCGGATCGGTGAACCTCCTGCCATTCGCTGGCGACTTCCTGCGCGAGCAGGCCGATGCCGACCGGTTCCTTGTGTCCGACGTCGCCAGCTTCCTGATCGGCGTCACCCAGGACATCCCCTGGATCATCGTCCTGGGCATCGCGCTGTTCCCCCTGACCTGGTTCATCCTGTGGCGCACCAGCCTCGGACTGCGCCTCCGGTCGGTGGGTGAAGATCCCGAGGCCGCCGACTCGCTCGGTGTCCCCGTGTACCGGATGAAGTACATCGCTCTGGCCGTCTCCGGCGGACTCGCCGGCCTCGGAGGCGTGATCCTCGCCTTCTTGTTCAGCAGCCAGTTCTCCAGCGGTCAGACCGGCGGCCGTGGGTTCATCGGGCTGGCCGCCATGATCTTCGGCAACTGGCAGCCCGGCGCGCTGCTCGCCGGAGCCGGGCTGTTCGGGTTCATGGATGCCATGCAGGCCCAGGTCGACGCAACCAGCCACGCCCTGCTCGTGGTGGCGGCACTCCTGTTCGCGGTGATCGCCATCCGCAACGCGGTCCTCCAGCGCTGGATCTCGGCCGGGGTCATGGCGCTGGCGGCGCTCGGCTCGTGGCGGTGGTACACGGCCACCGACGCGCTGCCGCGCGAGTTCATCCCGTACTTCCCCCACATCGCCACGCTGCTGGTGCTCGTGTTCGCCTCGCAACGCCTCCGGCCCCCGGCCGCGGTGGGCAAGACCTTCAGACGGGAAGGCTGACGTGGAGCCGGCTCCCGACTGGTCCGCGCTGCGGGCCGAAGCCACGCGCATGACCACCCTCTCGTACGCGCCCTACTCAGGCGTTCTCGTCGGCGCGGCAGCCCTGGTCGACGACGGACGCACGGTGTCGGGGTGCAACGTGGAGAACGCCTCGTACGGGCTCTCGCTCTGCGCCGAGACCGCGCTGGTGGCCAACCTGGTGAGCTCGGGCGGAGGCCGGTTGAAGGCCCTCAGCGTGGTGGGCTCCGACGGGCGCTACATGGCACCGTGCGGTAGGTGCCGCCAGGTTCTGTACGAGGTCGGCGGACCCGACCTGCTCATCGATACCGGCTCCGGCGTGGTGACCCTGGGGGTCCTGCTCCCCGACGCCTTCGGCCCCGACGAGCTCGACCCTGCCAACCGCCGAGGGCCCGCGTCGTGATCGAAGTGCAGGACGAACACGCGAACGACGGCGAAGACCCGAGCGACGAGGACCGCATGTCCACCGAACCCATCCGGCCGTACCACATCGGATTCGGAGCCCCCGACCTGCCGGCCGGCACCACCATCGCCCTGCTCAGCGGCGATCCCGAGCGGTCCGAGCACATCGCCACCGAGGTGCTGGCCAACGGCCGTGCGCTGTCACGCAACCGCGGCCTCGACTCCTTCGTGGCCGAACTGCCGAGCGGACGGCCGGTGGTGTGCGCCACCAGCGGCATGGGTGCGCCCTCCATGAGCATCGTGGTGAACGAGCTGATCCAGGTGGGCATCAGCGCGGTCATCCGCATCGGCACCAGCGGGTCGATCCAGGACCACGTTCGGACCGGCTCGGTCGTGATCGCCTCGGCCGCGGTGGCCGACCAGGGCGCGGCCGACGACATCGCCCCACCGACGTATCCCGCCGCGGCCGACCCGTTCCTCACCGTGGCGCTGGCCGGCGCCGCCTCCTCGCTCGGGGTCGATCACCACGTCGGCGTCATGGCCAGCACCGACACGTTCTTCGAAGGTCAGGAGCGGTCGAGCTCCTCGGCCAACCCCCACCTGCTACGTCGACTCCAGGGCAAGATCGACGAGTACGCCGGTCTCGGCGTCCTCAACTTCGAGATGGAGGCCGCCACCCTCTTCAAGATGGGAGGCGTGTACGGGTTCGCGGCCGGATGCGTGTGCGGCGTGATCGCTCAACGCTCCGAGGCCGAGACCCCCGACCTCGCCGCCAAGGTGCTGGCGGTGGACCGGGCCATAACTGTGGCCGTGGCCGCCGCCGACGCTCTCTGAAGGGCCCGCCATCGCTTGGCCACCAGGTGCACCCCGGGGAGGTCGAGCACGACGCTTCGGATCGGCGGTCGGTCCGGTGCCCACGGCGAGGCCATGAACAACAGCCCGATCAGCGCGATGTTGGGCACGAAGGTGAACCCCATGGCGAGCTGGGTGCCGAGGTGGAACAGGATGAGTCCCCCACCCCACAGCCGGTGGAGCCGGGGCCGGAACGCGGCCAGCAACGAAGCGCACTCGAGATACATCGTGCCGTTGAAGAGCAGCCACCCGAGGATCGGGTTGCGCACGAGGAACTCGCCCAGCAGCGTCGCTTGGGCGGTGGACAACAGTCGTTCGGCGACTATCAGCGAGAAGCCGTCGATCTGGAACGAGCTGATCCGGTCGTTCGTGAACGCCTGCAGGCCGTAGTACACCTTCCACAGCCCGGTGAGCGTGTAGAAGAACAGCACCACGATCTGAGCCGACCACAGCACCGCCAGCGTGGCGTGACGGTCCGGGGCGCTGGGTTCTCGCATCCGCGACCCCGACGGCAGGAACACGAGGATCGCCGACACCCAGAGCCAGGCGTGGTAGTCGTGGTTCACCTTGCCGAACCCGAACTTGACGGACAGGTACTGCAACATGCCCACCGTGAACAGGGCGCGAAGGATCCGCGAGGTGGGCCACATCGCAACGAGCAACGAGGCGAAGCCGAAGATGAGCAGGATCAGCGAGATGCCGGAACCCGGATCTGATTCGTCGATCCAGGCCGCGGGCCACTGCGGGTCTATGAACGGGACCTCGCGCAAGCCGGGCCATCCGCCCATCTGGTGAACGGTCCACATGAGGCTGAGGGCGTAGAAGACCCTGATCAGCACCATCGCCCGCTCGTGGGCGCGCTGTTGGAGCCGTACCGTTTCGCCCAACCGCTGCGACGGCATGCTGCGCAGCCGGCGGAAGATCCACACCCAGGGACGGCCGGCTGCGTCGATGAAACGGTCAGCCGTACTCGAACTCATCCATCACCTCCTCGGCGAGGTAGCACTCGCACTCCACCCGCTCCAGCACGTGGTAACGCCGCCGGACGACTTGGTAGCGGACACTCGTGTGCGGTTCGAAGTACCTGGACTCGAGCACCTACCTCACGAACGCGACCTCCGGCATGCGCCCGGCCTCCAGGTGACCCCCGAAGGCCCTGATGAGGGTGGCCGCTTCCGGCGACTTGGCGTGGGGGAAGATGTCCTTGGACTCTTCGAAGTAGCGGGGCGGGTCGACCGCCTCACCGTCGACCTCCAGCACCCGGATCCCGTAGCTGGTGTTGACCGCCGGCGGCACCTTGGAGAAGAGCTGCCAGTTGAAGACCGGGAACATCTCGTGGTTGGAGGTCGGACCGTTCCACCAGAGCACGCCGGAGTAGACCGCCATCAGCGCCGCGGTCAGCATCAGGTAGGTGGTGGTTCGACGCCGCCTGCGCCCCTCCGCACTCGCCATGGGAGGGCACCATACATGTGCGGCCCGGCCGGTACTCTCCGGACATGCCGGACACGATCGCTCCCGAGGCCATCCGTCGAGCGCCGAAGGTCCTGCTCCACGACCACCTCGACGGCGGGCTGCGCCCGGCCACGGTCATCGAGCTGGCGGCTGAGGCCGGTCACGAGCTGCCCACCACCGACCCCGACGACCTGCAGGCGTGGTTCACCCAGGGAGCGAACCGGCGCGACCTGGTGCTCTACCTCCAGCCCTTCGAGCACACCGTGGCGTGCATGCAGACCGTCGAGTCCATCGAGCGGGTGGCCCAGGAGTGCGTGGAGGACCTGGTGGCCGACGGCGTCGTCTACGCCGAGGTCCGCATGGCGCCGGAGCTGTGCATCGAGAAGGGGCTGACCCCAGACGAGGTGGTCGAGGCGATCCTACGGGGCTTCGATCAGGCGTCGGCCGGCCGGCCGATCGAGGTCGGGCTCATCGTCACCGCCATGCGGCACGCGGCCCGCTCCACCGAGATCGCCGAGGTCGCCCTCCGCCACCTCGACCAGGGCGTGGTGGGCTTCGACATCGCCGGCAGCGAATCCGGCAACCCACCGTCGCGCCACCTCGACGCGTTCTCCCTGATCGCCCGGGCCAACTCCCACATCACCATCCACGCCGGAGAGGCGTTCGGGCTGCCGTCGATCTGGGAGGCACTGCAGATCTGCGGGGCCGAGCGGCTGGGCCACGGCGTCCGCATCGTCGACGACATCACCGTCGACGAGGACGGCAGCATCCACCTCGGGTCTCTCGCCGCGTTCGTGCGCGACCGGCGGGTACCGCTCGAGATGTGTCCGACCTCGAACGTCAACACCGGGGTCTCCGACACCATCGCCGAGCACCCCATCGGCCTGCTCAAGCGGCTGCGCTTCCGCGTTACGGTCAACACCGACAACCGGCTCATGAGCGACATCACGCTCTCTCGGGAGTTCGCCAACCTCCACGAAGCCTTCGGGTGGGGCTGGGACGACTTCGAGTGGCTCACCATCAACGCCATGAAGAGCAGCTTCTGGCCCTTCGACAAGAGGTTGAGGATCATCGACGAACAGATCAAGCCCGGCTACGCCACCCTCAAGGCGTCGTCGCTCGGCTCCTCGGCATCGTCGATCACCCCGCCGTTCGTGGCGAGCGGCGACGAGACCGAGGTGGTCGGCTGATGCGAATCCCGATCGCGAGCGTGTGCGTGTTCGCCGGATCCAACCCGGGCACCGACCCGGCCTTCGAGGACGCCGCCGTCCAGCTGGGGCGCATGCTCGCCCTCCGCGGCATCAACGTGGTCTACGGCGGCGGCAAGGTCGGGCTCATGGGGCTGCTGGCCGACGCGGCGCTCGACGCCGGCGGCACCGTCACCGGCGTCATCCCCAAGGACCTCTTCGACCGCGAGGTCGGCCACACCGGGCTCACCGAGCTGCTGGTGGTCGAGTCCATGCACGAACGAAAGCTCGCCATGGCCGACCGGTCCCAGGCGTTCATCGCCCTACCCGGCGGGGTGGGCACCTTCGAGGAGCTGTTCGAGGCGTTCACGTGGACCCAGCTGGGCATCCACGCCAAACCGGTGGGCGTGCTCGACGTGCACGGCTTCTACACGCCCCTGCTGGGATTTCTCGACGACGTGGTGAGCCAGGGCTTCCTCACGCCCACCCACCGGGCCCACTTCCTGGCCGGGACCGATCCCGACGAGCTGCTCTCACGGTTCCAGAGCTGGGAGCCCACCACGGTGAGCAAGTGGCTCGGCCCCGAAGACCGCTGACCGAGGACCGCTGAGGGTCGACCGGTGAGAGTCGACCGCTGGGGGTCGACCGCAGAGGGTCAGTCGAGTCCGTCGAGGATCGCCCTCGACGCCGAGCATCCGAGGCGGGTGGCACCAGCCTCCACCATGGCCAGGGCGGTAGCCGCAGTGCGGATCCCACCCGAGGCCTTCACCCCCAGGCGGTCGCCAACCACCTGGGCCATGGTCGAGACGGCCTCCACCGACGCGCCGCCAGCCGGGTGGAAGCCGGTGGAGGTCTTCACGTAGTCGGCCCCGGCGTTCTCAGCTGCCTCGCAGGCCGACACGATCGCCGACGTCGACAGCGCAGCCGATTCGATGATCACCTTCAGCAGCCGGTCGGCCGGCACCGCCGCCCGCACCGCCGCGATGTCGGCCTCGACCACGGTCCACCGGCCCGCGGTGGCGGCCCCGAGGTCGATCACCATGTCGACCTCGTCGGCGCCGTCGACCACCGCCCGGGCCGCCTCCGCCGCCTTTATGGGCGAGCGGTGGGCTCCCGACGGGAAGCCGACCACGGTGCAGACCGCGATCCCCTGGGCCAGCGCGCCCGGAGCCAGGGGCAGCCGCGCTGGCGAGACGCACACCGCGGCGACCCCCAGCTCGGAGGCCTCGGCGCAGAGCGAGACGACGTCGTCGGCGGTGGCGGCGGGCGCCAGGAGCGTGTGATCGATCATGCGGGCCAGCTCGCGGCGTTCCATCGGCAGATGCTGCCATCCCGACGCGCCCGGGCGGGCACAATTGCCACGTGCAGACAACCGTGGTCGACCATCCCCTCGCCCGACAGGCGCTCACCACCCTTCGCGACGTCGACACCGACCGCACCCGGTTCCGCCACGCCATGGACGACCTGGCGGGTCTGCTCGTCTACGAAGCGACGCGCTCGCTGCGGACCGAGGTGGTCCGGGTGACCACGCCCCTGGCCGAGACCGAGGGCTTGAAGGTGGCCGAGCCCCCGATAATCGTGCCCATCCTGCGAGCCGGGCTGGGCCTCCTGGGAGGTGTGCTGAGGGTCCTCCCCGACGCTCCCACCGGCTTCATCGGAGTGGCCCGCAACGAGGAGACCCTCCAGCCCGAGCCCTACATGAACTCGGTGCCGGCCGACCTCGGGGGTCGCGACGCGCTGGTGCTCGACCCGATGCTCGCCACCGGCGGTTCGCTGGTCCACGCGTGCAGCCTGCTGCGCGACCGCAACCCCGGCCGTCTCACCTGCGTCTGCGTCCTGGCCGCTCCCGAAGGAGTCACCGCGCTGGAGCGCAGCGGACTCGCCGACGAACTGGTGGTGGCGTCGGTCGACCACCACCTGAACGAGGTGGCGTACATCGTCCCGGGTCTGGGCGACGCGGGCGACCGCCTCTACGGCACCGCCTGATCCATCTCCGGTCAGAGCCGGATCAGCGATGCGAGGTCGGCGATCACGGCGTCGACGGCGGAACGGGCCCGGTCTCGGCTCACTGCGAGGGAGCCGTGGTCGGCCACCGGTTCCACCACCTCGACGTAGCACTTGAGCTTGGGTTCGGTCCCGCTCGGCCGGACCACGACCCGGGCGCCGTCCATGTGGAGGGTGACCACGTCGTTGGGGGCGAAGCCGCGGCTCGGGTCGCCGTCGATCAGGTCTTCGACCACGGTGACCGGCCGCCCGGCGACGTGAGACGGAGGATCGTTGCGAAGCGCGGTCATGGCCGCGGCCAGCAACGCCATGCCATCGACCCCTGAGACCCGAGCGGTCCACTGACCGGTCTGGTGGACTCCGTGGGCCATGGCAAGGTCGTCCAAGACGTCGAGGACCGTTCTGCCCTCGGCCTTCAGCATCGCGACCATCTCGGCCACCACCAACGCGGCGGTCAGGCCGTCCTTGTCGGCCACCACGCCGTCGACGCAGTAGCCGAGCGCCTCCTCGTAGCCGAACCCCAGGACCTGGTCGGGGCCCGGAGCACGGCTGATCCACTTGAAGCCGGTGAGGGTCTCGACGTAGGGGATCCCGGCCGCAGCCGCCATGCGTCGGAGCAGCGTCGACGACACGATGGTGGTGGCCAGCACCGAGCCGGAGTTCAGCCGGCCCCGCACGATCAGGTGGTTGGCGATGAGGGCGCCGATCTCGTCGCCGCGCAGGGCACGCCACCCGGCAGGATCATCGGCCGGGCCGGCACTGGGG
The DNA here is from genome assembly GCA_012513855.1 of Acidimicrobiales bacterium. Taxonomy (GTDB): domain Bacteria; phylum Actinomycetota; class Acidimicrobiia; order Acidimicrobiales; family Iamiaceae; genus Aquihabitans. The sequence continues at coordinate 4,426 of JAAZBK010000144.1, read as the reverse complement.
TCGGGGACGGCCACCCCCAGCCGATCGGCATCGGGGTCGTTGGCCAGGAGGACGTCGATGCCCCTGGCGCTGGCCAGGGCCAGGCCGAGGTCGAGCGCCCCCGGCTCCTCTGGGTTGGGGAAGGCCACGGTGGGAAAGTCCGGATCGGGCTCGACCTGCTCGGCCACCTCCACCGGCGGAGCGAACCCGGCGCCCGCCAGCACGCGGCGCAGCACCGCAGCGCCGACGCCGTGCATGGCGGTGTAGCCGATCTGCACGTCGCGGGGGCCACCGGCCTCGACCAACCCCACCGCCGCATCGACGTAGGACTCGACGATGGAACCGTCGAGGCGCACGATGTCGGGATCGTCGGGACCGGTTCGCGGCACGGCCACCACCCGTTCCACCGCGACCATGGCGGCGGCGATGTCGACATCGACCGGAGGTACGATCTGGCGCCCCGAACCGTCGTAGACCTTGTACCCGTTGTCCTCGGGCGGGTTGTGGCTGGCGGTGACCATCACCCCCGCGTCGGCGCCCAGCTCCCGCACCGCGAACGCCAGGACTGGGGTCGGCAACGGACCAGGCAGGACCATGGCCCGGATCCCGGCAGCCGCGAACACCTCGGCGCTCACCTCGGCGAACTCAGCAGACCGGTGGCGGGCGTCGAAGCAGACCGCCACCGACGGCCCGGCTCCTCCCGCGGGATGGTGCTCGTGCACCCACCGGGCGATCGCAGCCGCGGCCCGGGTGACCACCGCCATGTTCATCCGGTTGGGTCCGGCCCCGAGCGCACCTCGCAGGCCGGCCGTGCCGAACTCGAGCAGCCCCAGGAAGCGGTCGGCCAGATCGGCCTCGTCGCCCGACTCGATGACCGCTGCCAGCTCTTCGCGCGTGACGGGGTCGGGGTCGTCGGCGAGCCAGTCGCGCGCCGCGGCGACGAGCGCCGGCTCCAGCCCGCTCACAGGTGACCTACCAGGGTCGCCACCAGCGCTCCCATCCGCTCGGCCGAAGCGGCAGCCACGGCCAGGACGTCGGCGTGGTCCAGCTTCTCTCCCCCGATGCCGGCCGCCAGGTTGGTGACCAACGAGATCGCGAGGACCTCGGCGCCAGCGTGCACCGCGGCGATGGTCTCGGTGACGGTCGACATGCCGACCAGGTGAGCACCGAGGGTGCCCACCATCCGCACCTCGGCCGGCGTCTCGTAGGTAGGGCCGAGGAGTCCGGCGTAGACGCCTTCCTCGAGGTCGGGCTCGACCGACCGTGCGAGCTCCCTCAACCGGGCCGAGTAGGCGTCGGTCATGTCGGGGAAGCGCGGTCCCAGCCGCTCGTCGGCCGGTCCGATCAACGGATTGCGCCCCGTGAGGTTGACGTGGTCGGAGATCAGCACCGGCTGTCCGATGGCCATCCCCGGTCGCAGCCCCCCCGCGGCGTTGGTGAGGACGACCACCGCACACCCCGACGCCACCGCCGTTCGCACAGCGTGGGCCACCACGTTCGGATGGTGCCCCTCGTAGAGGTGGACCCGTCCCATGAACACCAGGAGGCGACGGTCGCCGGCCGCTATCGAGCGAAACGTTGACCCGTGGCCCTCCACCGCCGCATCGGGAAACCCGCCGAGGTCGGCCAGGGGACGCTCGACGACCACCTGGCCCATGCGGTCGGCTGCCGGCTTCCAACCCGATCCGAGGACGACGGCGACGTCGTGGCGCGACGCACCGCTGAGCTCGGCCAGTCGGGCCGCGCTCGCCGCCGCAGCATCGTGGGGGGCGGTGGTGGGATCAGGTACGGGACTCGGCAAGGCAACCCTTCGCGGTGGGGGGCATCCAGTCTGGCGCAACCGCACGCACCGACGACGCCCATCGGCCCCCCGTGGCCGGGGCTCCCGATCGACCCGTGGAAGGGCCTCAGGGCGGGTCGATGATCGGGAACGTGAACCCGTAGCCCTGAGCCTTCAACTCGTCGATCACGGTGGCCAGCACGGCAACGCTGGTGAATCGGTTGGACCCACCGCCGTCGTGCATGAGGATCACCGCGCCTGGCTCGACCTGCTCTCGCAGGTTCTGCAACACCGACTCGGTGGTGGAACGGCTCTGCCAGTCCTTGGTGTCGACCTTCCACATGAGCACCCGCTCGCCCTGCGATCGGGCGACCGACACCACCGTGTCGGAGAGGTTGCCCCCCGGCGGCCGGTAGTAGCCCGGCTCGGGCAGTCCGTTGTCGATCATGGTGGCGCGTCCGCCGCCCACCTCTCCCTGGACCCGCTCCGCTCCGGCCTCCGCCAGCCCGAGGTCGTGGCCCTGGGTGTGGTTGCAGACCTGATGGCCCTCGGCCACGATCCGGCGGGCGAGCTCGGGGTTCTTCGCCACCGCGGTGCCCACCATGCAGAACGTGGCCTTCACCCCGCGGCTCCGGAGGATCTCGAGCACGTAGGGGGTCCACGCGGCGCTGGGACCGTCGTCGAAGGTGAGCGCGACCACGCGGCTGGTGGTGGCGACGGGGGCTCGGGGTGCCACCACCGTCTCGACCGAGGCCACCTCGCCGCTCACCTCGCCGATGGTCCGCTCGACGCGCCCGGGGGCGCCGCGCTCCTCGACGTGGCGGAGGACGTCGGGACCGGCAGGGGGAGGCACCTCTTCCACGACCGTGCGGGTGCCCTCGACCCGGTCGACCCCGTCGACGACCTCGACCCGCGTCGACTGGCCGGACAACTGAACCCCGGCGAGCTCCACGGGTGATCCGTCGACCAGGACCTGGGCCGGGTCGATGCTGGCTTCGAGCACCTCACCCGAGACCGACAGCAGGCGGCCGTCGACGGGCAGGAGCTCGAAGTCGGTCAGGAGCTGCGTGAGGTCGGTACCCGCCACGACCTCGACCGCCACGTCGCTCCCATCGCGGGAGAGGACGACCTGCACCTGGGGCGCGGCCTGGGACTTCCCGTGCAGCACCACCAGGCCGGCGGCCACCAACCCCAGCGCCACCAGAGCGAGGAGCACCAGGTGACGACGTCGTCCGGGCTCACCCCGCGGCCCGTCGAGCGGGCGCGGTGGCTCCACTGGGGTTCCGGCGAGCACGTCCACGGCGGACGATGTTGGCAGACGGCGCGGGCGCGCCAGCAGTCAGGGCCCTTCGACCAGCTGCTTCAGCGAGAGCCCGGGACGGGGGCCCATGTGGCCGATCACGGCCGCGGCGGCGATGGATCCGAGCCGTCCGCTCTCGGCCAGGTCCCGACCCTGGGTCAACCCGAAGAGGAACCCGGCGGCGTAGAGGTCGCCCGCTCCGGTGGAGTCGACCAGGTTCGCTACCGGTTCGGCGGCGACGGTCACCAGCTCATCGGCCGTGACCACCACCGAACCCTCCGCGCTGCGGGTGATGGCCGCGATCTCGCACACGCCCTGGACCGCCTTGACCCCCTCGTCGAACGTGTCGACGCCGTACAGCTTGGTGATCTCGTCCTCGTTGGCGAAGAGGACGTCGATGCCGCTCGAGACCAGGTCGAGGAAGTCGTCGCGGTGGCGGTCGACGCAGAAGCTGTCGGACAGGGTCAGCGAGACCCGGCGACCGGCCGCGTGGGCGGTGTCGGCCGCGAGCCGGAAGGCCTCCTTGGCCTCGGGCCGGTCGAAGAGGTACCCCTCCAGGAAGGTGACCTCCGCCGATCGGATGAGGTCGAGGTCCAGGTGGTCGGGGCCGAGGGTGGCCGACGCACCCAGGTAGGTGTTCATGGTCCGCTGCGCATCGGGGGTGACCACGATCATGCAGCGGCCCGTGGGGTCGCCGTCGGTGGCTCGGGCCGCTTCGAAGTGGACGCCGAGCGAGTTGAGGTCGTGCGAGAAGGAGTGACCCAGCGCGTCGTCCTTCACCCGGCCGATGTAGGCGGCACGGCCACCGAAGCTGGCCACACCCGACAACGTGTTGGCGGCCGACCCGCCCGAGGCCTCGGTCTTGTCGCCCATGGCCGCGTACAGGGCCTCGGCGGTGTCGGTCTCGATGAGGGTCATCGACCCCTTCACGAGTCCGTGCTGGCCGATGAAGTCGTCGGTCTCGGTGCTGAGCACGTCGACGAGGGCGTTGCCGATCCCGAGGACGTCGAACCGGGCGGTGGAGGAGGAGGCGTTCGTCACAAGCGGGAAACCCTAGGCGCGCTCCCCCTCCCTCCGCTCACCGGGACCGGGCGGACCGGTGCGACCGCGGTCGCACCGGTCCGAGCGGGATCAGATCCCGATGCGCTGAGCGAGCAGCTCGCGGTGGTAGGTGGGATCGCCGAATAGCAGCTCCGACGACTTCGCCCGCTTGAAGTAGAGGTGCGCCGGGTGCTCCCAGGTGAAGCCGATGCCACCGTGGATCTGGATGTTCTCGGCCGCGGCGTGGAAGTACGACTCCGAGCAGTACGCCTTGGCGAGGGAGGCCACCGAGGGGAGCTCGTCGTTCAGCTCGGCTGCGCACCAGC
>JAAZBK010000143.1 GCA_012513855.1 Acidimicrobiales bacterium | reverse complement strand
GGCTCAGGCCAGGTAGCGGCTGAGGCTCTCCACCACGCAGACCGGCTTGTCGGAGCCCTCCCGCTCGACCGTGATCACCATGGTGGTGTCGACACCGCCGGTGACGTCGTCGACGGCCACCAGCTCCACGCCGGCCCGGAGGCGGGACCCGACCGGGACCGGCGACGGGAAGCGCACCTTGCCGGTGCCGCGGTTCACGCCCATCGACACCCCCTGCACGTCGACCACCTGTGGGAGGAAGAGGTTGGTGAGCGACAGGGTGAGGTAGCCGTGGGCGATCGGCCCACCGAAGGGTGACTCCGCGTTGGCCCGCTCAACGTCGACGTGGATCCACTGGTGGTCGCCGGTCGCCTCGGCGAAGGTGTCGACCTGCTCCTGGGTCACCTCGACCCACGGGCTGTACCCGAGGTGGGTGCCCGCCGCCGAGCGCAGCTCGTCGATGCCGTTGAAGGTGGTGACTGCCACTTGATCCTCCTCAGGCTCGCTGCGAGCTGACGGGCACGACCTCGCCGGTCATGTAGCTCGAGTAGTCGCTGGCCAGGAACACCATGACGTTGGCCACCTCCCACGGTTCGGCGTAGCGGCCGAACGCCTCCTTCTCGGTGAGCTCGGCGAGCAGTTCGTCGGTGGTGACCTTGGCCAGGAAGGGGTGCATGGCGATGCTCGGAGCCACCGCGTTCACCCGGATGCCGTGCTCGGCCGCCTCGATGGCGGTGCAGCGGGTGAGCGCCATCACTCCGGCCTTGGCCGCGGCGTAGTGGGCCTGCTCGGCCTGCGCCCGCCATCCGAGGACCGATGCGTTGTTGACGATCACCCCACCGCTCCCCCGTTCGATCATGTGCCGCAGGACGGCCCGGGTGCAGCGGAACGTTCCGTTGAGGGTGACGTCGAGCACCGTGTTCCACTGCTCGTCGGTCATGTCGACCACCAGCGCAGAGCCACCGAGGCCGGCGTTGTTGATCATCACGTCGATGCCGCCGAGGCGATCGGCCGCCGCGGCCACCAGGCCCTGTACGTCGTCTTCCGACGTGACGTTGCAGACCTGGGTTTCGGGGCGGGTCCCGGTCTCCTCGGCCAGCCGGTCGGCGGTCTCGCCCAGTCGACGTTCGTGGAAGTCCGAGATGAGAACCGTCGCGCCCTCCTCGATGGCTCGCCGAGCCACCGATGAGCCGATTCCGGTACCGGCTGCAGCGGTCACCACCACGGTCTTGCCGCTGAGGAGTCCGTGGCCGGGTACGTAGGCAGGGGCAGCGGTCACGCGGGATCCTTGGGTGTGGGGTTGACGGGCGGGTTGGCAGGCGAGGTCGGGGAAGAGGGCTTGGGCTCGGCAGGCAGGCCGAGCGCGCGCTCACCGATGATGTTGCGCTGGATCTCGTTGGATCCCGCGTAGATCGTGTCCGACCTCGTGAACAGGAAGAGTCGCTGCAGCGCGGTCAGGTCGTATCCCTCGCCGTGGGACTCCTCGGGAGGCACCCCCTGCTCGGCGAGCAGGGCCTCGGGACCGAGCACGTCCATGGCCAGCTCGCCCAGGTCGCGGTGCCAGTTGGACCAGTAGAGCTTGGTGATCATCGCCTCGCGCGGCAGTTCGGCGCCGTCGGCCTTGGACAGCACCCGGAGCGTGTTCCACCGCATCACCTCGAGTCCGGCATGCGCCTGGGCCAGCCTCTGGCGGATCGACGGGTCGTCGATCCGACCGTTGGACGTGGCCACCTCGACGATGGCGTCGAGTTCGTTTCGGAAGTTGAGCTGCTGGCCGAGGGTCGACGCTCCGCGCTCGAACGCCAGCGTTCCCATGGCCACCTTCCAGCCCTGGTTCACGCCACCCACCACGTCGACCGCCTTCGCCCTGGCGTTGTCGAAGAACACCTCGTTGAACTCGGAGGTGCCGGTGACCTGGCGGATCGGGCGTATCTCGACCCCGTCCTGTCGAAGCGGCATCAAGAAGTAGCTGATTCCACGGTGCTTGGGCTGGGCGTCCCGGTCGGTCCGGGCGAGCACGAACACCCAGTCGGACCAGTGCGCGAGCGAGGTCCAGACCTTCTGTCCGGTGATCAGCCAGTCGTCGCCGTCGGGCTCGGCGCGGGTGGAGACGTTGGCCAGGTCGGACCCGGCGTTGGGCTCGCTGTAGCCCTGGGCCCACAGCTCGGTGCCGGCCACGATGCCGGGTAGGAAGCGCTGGTGCTGATCGGCATTGCCGAAGGCCATGATCGTGGGTCCGGCCAGTCCCTCACCGATGTGGCCCAGCCGGCCTGGCCCGCCCGCACGCGCGTACTCCTCGTACCAGATGACCTGCTGGTGCAGCGTGAGACCCCGGCCGCCGTGCTCCTTCGGCCACCCGACGCACGTCCAGCCGTTGGCCCCGAGGTGTCGCTCCCAGGCCAGACGCTCCTCGAACAGGACGTGCTCGTCGCCGGGTCCACCCCGGCCCCTGACGACGGCGAAGTCTCCGTCGAGCTGCTCGGTCAGCCAGGCTCGGGCCTCGGCTCGAAACGCTTCGTCCTCGTCGGAGAACCGGAGATCCATCCGCCCAGCGTACCGGCATCTGACGGAGCGTCAGAAACCAGCTCCGGACGTGTCGTGCCAGAACACTCGGGCGACGGCGCGGCGGCCGGCGTCGTAGGACTCCCACTTCGACGCGGGTACGGCGTCCTGGTCCACCTCGTGGAAGCCGTGACGGACGAAGAAGTCCGCCGCCAGGTCCGAGACCGTCACCGCGAACACGGCGCGCAGCCCACAGGCGTGTGCGTTCTCCACCAGTCGGTCGATCAACAGACCACCCGCGCCTGAGCCCGAGAAGCGGCTGACGGTGTAGAGCCCCGCCACCTCCCCCAGCCCCTCGGCCCGGTAGGCATCGGTATCCAGGCCCACCAGTCCGGCCAGATGGCCGCTGCTCACCACCTTGGCACCCAGCCCGCCCACCGCCAGGCGGGCGACCTCGCGACGCGACCGCGGCCGCAACAACCCGTCGGCGGTCCCTTGGGCCACCAGGTCCTCGACGGCGGCGAGGTCGTCGACGCTGAGCGGTACGACCTCCACGTAGCCGCCGCTGGTGAACAGGGTCCCCGCCCCGTCGAAGGTGAACAGCTCCCGGTCGATGTCGACGGCACGGCACAGGTTGACGCTCACCACGCCACCGGCCAGCGCTGTCTCGATGGCCTCGACCACCGCGCCGCCCTGCCGCTCGCCGAGCTGGGAGTGGTAGGCGTCCCGGTGGGTCGACACGTCGGCGAAGCTCCGGGGCGGTCGGCCCCAACCACCCGCTTCGTCCGTGACCACCAGCTTCAGAGCCCTCAGCGCGGCAGCGAGGCGGGCCGCGGTGATCGAGCGACCCGTCGTGGGCGCCGTCACCGCCACCCAGCCGTGGTCCAGCACGGAGAGCCACAGCTCGGCCATCCACGCCTCGTCGAGGCGGCCATCGCCCGGCGGGTCCGGCAGGGGGTGCACCAGAGGCCGGCCGGGAACCGCCGCGGCCAGGCGCGACTCGATGCTGTCGGCGTCCGACACCGGGTCGTCGGTGCCCACCACCAGCACCAATCGCGCGTCGCCGACGGCCAGCGAGCTCACCACCGGCGCCAGCACGTCCGGCGCATCGGCATCGACCGCGTCGAGGGTGACGACCAGCGTGGCGCGCGCGAACTCCTGGATGTAGAACGCGCGCTCGGCGGAAGGGGGTTCGGTGGGGAGGTCGGACGACATCGTGGCGCCAGTTTGGCCGACCTCGGGGCCGAGCCCGCACACGATAGATCCGAGCTATCGCTCCGCTATGGTCGACGCCATGACGAACCAGCCTCGAGCCCGCGCCCTCCGCCACCTGTCGGTCATCGCCGTGAGCATCGTGGCGCTCCTGGGCGGGTGCGGCGACGGTGAGTCCGCCACAGACGCCACCACGACCACCGCCTCCCCGGCCGCCGCCGAGCCGGTAGACCTGTCCGCCGCGGAGTTCGAGGACCTCACCGACCAGACCGAGGTCGCGGTCCAGGCCGTCGACAACTCGTTCCGGTCCGAGTACATCATCGTGAAGGCGGGCACCACGGTCACCTGGACGAACAAGGGTCGCACCGAGCACAACGTCCTTCCCGCCGATGACGGTGCCTTCGAACCGATCGAGGTCCAGGACCTCGAGCCGGGCATGTCGGCATCGATCACCTTCGACGAGGCCGGCGACTACCCGTACTACTGCTCGCTCCACGGCACCAGGACCAAGGGCATGGTGGGCGCCGTCCGGGTGGTCGCCTGACCGGTCCGGTCAGCCGGTGAAGAGCGGTTCCTCGCCGCGGTTGCTGGCCAGGTCGCACACGACGTCGCGGTGGATGCACTGCTCCACCTCTCGACGGAGCCCGTCGGGGTCCCAGGCGTTGAGGAAGTCGCCGTGCGCCGAGTAGACGTTGCCCGAGGCCAGCGACAGGTCGTGGCCGTCACCCGAGATGGGGAAGGCCACCGACACCGTCAGTTGCGGAAGGTGGACGGGGTGGGTCGACGGACATGTGCCGTCAGCGGAGTAGGCGGCGTGGGACTGGTGGTCGGCGCTGCCGAGGTGCTCTCCGTCCCAGCAGTCCTGGAACGTCAGGATCAGGTGCAACGGCGCTGACGCCGGGCATTCCGGCGGCTCCTCGTGCAGCACCGTCCTGCTCCCGCAGGCCCACCCCACCGCCTCGCCGGGCTGGGGTTCGCTGGCGGTCTGGTCTCCGGCGATCAACGCGATGCCGAGCGGGAACGGGACGACCTCGGTCGGGCTGACGCCCGGAGCCGCCCGGTAGTAGGCGTCGATGGCGGTGGGCTCGACGATCTCACCGTGGTCGTAGAGCGTCGGCTGCCAGTACGAGGCGGTGTCAGGCGACTTGTCACAGGTGGTCTCCTCGCCGAGGAGCGAGTCGACGACGCTGTGGGAGTCGACCTCGGTCGCGCCGTAGAAGTCGTGGAGGTGGGATCGGCCCTCGTGACCGGGGTGGACGATCGGGTCGTGAGCTCCGGAGTGCGAGTAGGTGCAGTGGACCACGAACTGACCCACCCGCCCCTGGGGGCCGACGTGTCGGGACGGCCCCTCGGCCCCTGATGGCGGGCCGGCCGGAGCGGTCACCGCTACGACGTCTCCGTCCACGGTTCCACCGGCGGACGCGCCACCGCCGCCGTCGTCGGACGAGCAGCCGGCGAACCCGCCCGCGACGAGGGCCAGTGCCAACGCCGCCGTTCGGGTTCGCAGGGCGCGCATCAGGGCGACGGCTTGGCCGGCACCGTGATGGCGTCGACGTCGGGCTTCTCGGGCGCCTCGAAGTGGACGTGGGGAGCCTCGACGTCGCCCGGCATCGTCTCCTGGGCCGGCGGCTCCGGCGTCGTCTTGTAGGAATCCTTGTCCGGCGTCGGGGGCAGGTCCGCTATGAGGACGCCCAGGTTCAGCTCGCCGTCCGTGAAGTCGCCGCCGTTGCCCTCGCCGTCACAGGGCGCGAGCAGCTCCAGATCGACGGGAGCGGTGGACGTGAACGTGTTGCCCGAGAAGCAGTTGTTCAGCTCCGCGGTGACGAGGTCATCCTCGGTGAAGGCCAGCGTGGCCGAGGCCATGTCGGCCAGCCCCGAGCTCTCGATGACGTTGCCGACGAAGCGGTTGCCCGTCGCGTTCCACAGCACCAGCTCGATCTCCTCGTCGCCCGATGGCGGGTCGATCTCGTCGCAGGGGATCTCCAGGTCGCTCTCGGGTGGAGGAACGTCGCTCGCGTCCTCTTCGGGGAACGGCACCGCCGCGATTCCGGTCCGGTCGTGGTTGAACACGAGGTTCCGCTCCACCACGTTGTTGATGCTCCCGGCCAGCAGGATGCCATTGCCCTGGGCGATGAGCGAGACGTCGATGCCGGGACCGTCGAGCATGTTGTTGTCGTGCACGATGTTGCCCACGATGGTGTTGGAGCGCCCGGGGTAGCACAGCTCGTAAGAACCCGAGTTGGGGACGATGCCGGCACGGTTGTTCCGGAAGGTCGAGTTGATGATGTACAGGTCTCCGCCCGAGTTGGTCCCGGAGTACCCGAGGCCGTTGTACTCGGCGATCACGTTGTCGATGACCACGTCGCACGAGTAGCACTGGCCCACGTAGAAGCCGGCGTCGGGGCTGCCGCCGCCGTAGCTGTTGTCGAACTGGCCGTGGTAGGCGTCGAAGGCGTAGATGCCGTAGTCGCCGTTGCGGTACGCGGTCAGGTACGACCCCCGGAAGCGGTCGGATCCGGTCCAGAAGAAGCCGTTCGACAGGTAGTTGCGGGCGGTCATGTTCTCCACGACCACCCCGTCGGTGTCGAGCACGCGGATACCGTTCTCGAGCTCGAAGCCGCCGTCAAGGATCACCTCGTTGCGGTCGACGCCGCGGATGGTGATGTCGGGGGTGGTGACGTCGACTGCTTCCTCGTAGGTGCCCGCGTCGACCAGGACCACGCTGCCCTCCGACGCTGCGTCCACCGCTGCCTGGATCGTGTCGTGGTCCTGGGGTACGCGGATCAGGGTCCCCTCGCCGCCCGAGTCTGGGGCTTCCGTGCCCGAGGTCGTGGTCGACGACGCGGCATCGTCGCCGTCGTCGTCGCTCCCGCACCCGACCGCTCCCGACAAGAGAGCGATGGCGGCTAGGGCGGAGACGGACCACTTGCGGATTCGACCGGTGCGCTGGGTCATGGGTTCCCCTTCGACTGTCGGGTCGCCACGACCGCGGTGCGCGACGACGGGGACTGCTTCCCCTGCCGTCGATCCTGCCACAGATCCGAGTGGTGACTCGGTTCGCGCGCCGTCGCTGACGGCGAGCGCCGGGAGCGAGCAGAGATCAGTAGCGCAGGCCCGGTGCCCTGGTGCCGAACACGTCGGTGGCGAGCTGGGTGCCGAGCTTGGTGGCGTCCCAGCGCTTGCCACCGTTGCTGAGGGTGGGCCCGTCGGTCCAGCCCTTCATCCAGATGATGTTCTCGGCCACGGCACGGATGATCTGGCCGGTGACGTGCTGGGACTCGTCCGACGCCAGCCAGGCCACCAGGGGCGACGAGACCGACGGGTCCATGCGGTTCCACTCCCCCTCGGGGACGTCGTCGGCCTCGATCACCTCGGGGGCCCCGGGCATCGTTCCGGTGATGCGGGTGGCAGCAGCGGGACCGACGCAGTTGACCGTGACGCCGAGCTTGTGCAGCTCGAGGCTCAGCGTCTGGGTGAGCCCGGCGATGCCCGCCTTGGCGGTGGCGTAGTTGGTCTGGCCGAAGTTGCCCACGAGCCCGGCACCGGAGGTGGTGTTGATCACCCGACCGGTGAAGGTCTCACCGTTCTTGGATCGCTCACGCCAGTGTCGGGCGGCGTGGTGGCACGGCGACCACGTGCCCTTGACGTGGACGTTCAGCACGGCGTCGAAGTCGGACTCCGACATGTTCCAGATGGCTCCGTCGCGGACGATGCCGGCGTTGTTGACCAGCACGTCCAGTTGGCCGAAGGCGTCGACGGCCTGCGCCACCATGCGGCCGGCGCCCTCGTGGTCGGCGACGTTCTCGTAGTTGGCCACGGCCTCGCCGCCGCGCTCCTTGATCAGGTCGACGGTGAGGTCGGCGTCCTTGCCCTCGCCTTCGCCCGTGACCGACACGCCGAGGTCGTTCACCACCACCTTGGCGCCGTGCTTGGCGAGCTCCAGCGCGTGGCCACGGCCGATGCCGTGCCCTGCTCCCGTGACGATGGCGACCTTGCCGTCGAGCATGCCCATGGATCGTGTGCCTCCGCGTGTGGTTGCCGGCGCTCCGCTGTGGACGACGACTGGTTTCTGACTGGTCGTCAGATTCTCTCACACGTCGAAGCAGGCGAAGAACTCGCCGCTCGGCGGATCCTTCATGCACTCCTTGCCCTCTTCGGTGAGCAGCTCCCAGCACCCGCTCTCCGCCGGACCGCGCGACATGTACTCGCCCAGCGTCTCGTACTCGTCGGTGGTGTCGTCGGGATCCCAGCGGCACGGCATCGGCGGAACCGTGGGGCTCAAGGTCATCGAGGTGGTCGACTCCTCGGCGATCGTGGTCGTCGTGGTGGTGGGCGGTTCGGTGACCGGCGCGTACTGCGGCCCGTCGACGATGTCGGGCAGCTCCTCCACGATGACCTCGCCGGAGTCGAGCGGGTGCGGCCGGGCCAACGGGTCGTCGCAACGCTTGGCGTCGGTGACGAACCACAGGTCGAGAACCCGCCGCACCTCGACCCGGCGCCGAACCAGACCGAAGGCGTCGACCCAGCCGAACACCACTCGGTTGGCGCTGCGCGCCAGCTCGATCTTGTCGCCGGTGACCGGTCCGACGGTCTCGTCGAGCGCTTCGTTGGGCGTCAACTGGCCGACCGCCTCGAAGAAGAGGGGCCGGAAGAGGCTGCCCACGGGGTGGTCGAGCTGGGTGGAGCAGCCCCACACCGGCCGCTGCGGGGGCGGACACACCGTGACGGCCCAGATGAGCAGCCGATCCATCCGGTCGACGGATTCGCCGAGATCGGTGCCGGTGAGCGACCCGGGCGACTCCAGGAACCGGGCCACGAACTCCCGCGTGGCATCGAGGTCGGCCCGGATCTCGCCCGTGGCCAGCACCTCGACCTGGTCCAGCAGGCGCTCGGTGCTCTCGTCGACCACGAACGGTCGCGGCTTCGACGCCACGGCGGCTCGCAGGAACAACCGGCGCGCCGCCCGGCAGCGCGGGTCCGGGAGCGGAGTCGGCGCCGAGGCCATCGGCGCCGCCACGTAGCGCAGCACGGGAGCGGTGTCCTGCACACCGGAACGGGAGCTGTCGAGCTGGCCGGACCCGTCGGCCGATCCCCACCCGCAGCCGTTCAGCGATGCCGCCGCGAGAACCACCACCATGGCGAGGATGCCACCTCGCCTGCGGGCTGACAGCCCAGCGCGCGCTGTGAGATCTGGAACCATGGCGCCTCCATTCTGACAGCCGCCACCGCCGCCGCGGGCGATCCTGGTGGGCTCGAACACCGATTTCGGAGGGGGTTCCCGATGGGGCCTGCCAGTAAGTTCCCACGACATGACCGACGCCTCGACGGCACCCGCTGAGACCCCAGGCCCGTCGGCCATCCTCATCTCCGAGAAGCCGCCGCTCCGCGAGCTCTACCGCTACGCCCGGGGCCACCGCTCGCGGATGGTCGTGGCCGCGGTCCTCTCCGCGTTCAACAAGATCTGCGACGTCGCCCCAGAGCTGCTCATCGGTGCAGCGGTCGACGTGGTGGTCAAGCGCGACGGCGGCCAGTCGTTCATCGGTCGCCTCTTCGGCATCGAGGACACGTTCGGCCAGCTCACCGCGTTGGTCATCCTCACCGCCACCATCTGGGTGTTCGAGTCGGCCTCGGAGTTCGCGGCCGTGGTG
>JAAZBK010000142.1 GCA_012513855.1 Acidimicrobiales bacterium | reverse complement strand
GGGGCGGCCGTGAGCTTGTTGGCCGTGAAGACCGCAGCTCCCGGCACCGGCTCACCCGATGCCGTGGCCACCAGGGACAGGTCGGGATCACCGGACGGCTTGATGCCGGAGTGGATGCCAGAGGCCACGAAGCCTTGGGGTGCGGTCACGCTCATCGGTGGTTCAGCTTTCTGTTCGGCCCTCGACCGGACCAGCGTGGCCCGCGCCCGTCGGGTGGAGGGATCAGGGGTAGAGGGCGACCGCGGGCAGGCCGGCCGTCTCGCTCAGACCGAGCGCCACGTTGGCCGCCTGGATGGCGCCGCCGGATGCGCCCTTGGTGAGGTTGTCGAGCGCAGCGATGGCCACGACCCAGCCGGTGCGATCGTCGGCCACCGCGGTGACGTGGACCGTGTTCGAGCCGAGGGTGGCCTTGGTGGACGGCGAAGTGTCGCGGACCACGACGAACGGTTCGGGGTCGTAGGCGGCGTGCAGCGCATCGAGCAGCGACTCGGTGGTGACCGGGCTGGTGGGCCGGGCGTAGCAGGTGGCCAGGATCCCCCGGTTCATCGGGGCGAGGTGAGGCGTGAAGAGGACCTGGACGTCGGCGCCGGCGACGTGGGTGAGGTTCTGCTCGATCTCGGGCGTGTGCCGGTGACTGAGGAGCCCGTAGGCGGTGAAATCCTCGTCGACCGCGCAGAAGGTGGTGTTGGGCTTGGGCGGCCGACCTGCTCCCGAGACGCCGCTGGCGGCGTCGACCACGATCCCGCTCGGTTCCACCAGGCCCGCCGAGAGCAGCGGAGCGAGGGCCATGGTGGCGGTGGTGACGTAGCACCCGGGTGTGGCCACCAGGCCGGTGCCGCCCAGGCCCGCCAGCTCGGAGCGGAACAGCTCCGGCAGGCCGTAGACCGACTCGGCCAGCAGGTGGGGCGCCGTGTGCTCGGCGTTGTACCACGTCGGGTAGAGCCCCGGGTCCTTCAACCTGAAGTCGGCGCCGAGGTCCACCACCAGGCGGCCGGGAGCCAGGAGCGCCGGAACGATCTCCTGGGAGGTGCCGTGCGGGAGCCCGCAGAACACCAGGTCGAGCTGGTGGTCGTCGGCCAGGGTCGGCCCGTTGGCCGCGAACACGAGGTCTGGGTAGGCGGCGGCGAGGCTCGGGTACAGGTCGCCGACCACGGTGCCGGCCTGGCTGTCGCCGGTGGCGACCACCAGCTCCAGATCCGGGTGGCCGGCGATCAGGCGCAACAGCTCGGCTCCGGTGAAACCCGATGCTCCGATGATGCCGACCCGTGTAGTCATGGCCTCATCCTATGCGGGCCCGTGCATGACTATGCAACACGGTGTGATCCTTGACACCCGGCAACTCCTGGACAATGATCTGGACAGATGTCCAGTCAGCCGTCCACCAATACGAACGTGACCGCCATAGACGCGCCGCGGCGGGCCCTCAGCGCCCGGCAGGCCGCCACCGTGGAAGGCCTGACCGAAGCAGCCATGGCCGAGCTGTCGGCCGTGGGCTACTCGGCCCTCACCGTTCGGAACGTCGCCAAGCGTGCCGGTGTCGCCCCGGCCACCGCCTACACCTACTTCGGTTCCAAGGAGCACCTCGTCGCGGAGGTGTTCTGGCGTCGGTTCCGCAGCCAGCCGGCCGCGGAACCGTCCGGATCGGTGGTGGATCGGGCCACCGGGGTCCTGTCCTCGTTCGCACTCCTGGTGGCCGACGAGGCAGATCTGGCCGCGGCGTGCACCGTGGCGGTCCTGGCGGACGACCCCGACGTGAGCGTGCTGAGGGAGCGGATCGGCACCGAGCTCCACCGCCGGTTGCTGGCCGCGCTCGGCTCATCCGCCACCCCGAGCGTCGTCACCACGCTGCAGTACGCCGTGTCCGGCGCCCTGCTCCAGGTCGGCACCGGCCACCTCGGATACGACGCACTGCCCGAAGTGCTCGAGAACATCGCAGAGACCGTCCTGGGAGCAAGCAGATGACCGCGGCCACCGAGCCAGTCGTGTACGACCCTTACGCCTACGAGATCCACGAGGATCCCTACCCCACCTACGCACGCCTCCGCGAGGAGGCGCCGGTCTACCGCAACGACGAGCGGAACTTCTGGGCGCTGTCCCGCCACGCCGACGTCATGGCGGGCTTCCGCGACAGCGACACGTTCTCCAACGCGCAGGGCGTCTCGATCGACCCCGCGGCCTCGGGCCCCCACGCCCACCGGACCATGTCGTTCCTGGCCATGGACCCGCCCCAGCACGGGCGCATGCGTGGTCTGGTGTCGCGAGGCTTCACGCCCCGCCGGGTGGCCGAGATGGAGGACGGGATCCGCGCCCTCACCGTCGGCCACCTCGACGCCGCTCTGCAGAAGGGCTCGTTCGACTTCGTGGCCGACATCGCGGGCAAGGTGCCCATGGACGTGATCTCGGAGATGCTCGGAGTGCCGGTGTCGGACCGGGCTGAGCTTCGCCGCCTGTCCGACCTGCTGGTGCACCGCGAGGAGGGCGTCACCGACGTGCCCCCCGCCGGCGTCGAGGCCGCGCTGTCGCTCGTCGTCTACTACGCCGACCTCATCGCCGATCGACGAGCCAACCCCGGCGAAGACCTGGTGTCTGCGCTGTGCGCGGCCGAGGTCGACGGCGACCGCCTGACCGACGACGAGATCACCAGCTTCCTGTTCCTGATGGTGGTGGCCGGCAACGAGACCACCACCAAGCTCCTTGCACACAGCTGGTACTGGGGCTGGAAGTTCCCCGACCAGGTCGCCAAGCCGTTCGCCGATCCGGAGCGCATCCCCGACTGGGTCGAGGAGACCCTCCGCTACGACACCTCCAGTCAGATGCTGGCGCGGGTCACCCTGAAGCCGGTCGAGCTCCACGGCGTCGAGATCCCCGAGGGCGACCGTGTCCTGCTGCTCGCCGGGTCGGCCAACCGCGACCACCGGGCCTTCGCCGATCCCGACGTCTACGACCTCGACCGCAACCTCGACGCCGGCATCGCCAGCTTCGGGGTCGGCCGGCACTTCTGCATGGGTGCGTCGCTGGCCCGCCTCGAAGCCCGCATCGTGCTCGAGGAGCTCGTCAAGCGGGTGGCCAGCTACGAGATCGACCCCGACGGCACGAGTCGGGTCCACTCCGTCAACGTGCGCGGCTTCGACACCCTGCCCACCGCCCTGGTGCTGCGCTGATGCCCCGCTTCGACCCCCACCCACCCGCCGGCGAGCGTCCGGCCGTGGTCACCGGAGCGTCGTCGGGGATCGGCCACGCCACCGCCCTCGCCCTGGCCGCCGCGGGTCACCCCGTGGTCCTGGCGGCCCGTCGGGCCGAGCGCCTCCAGGAGCTCGCGGCCAAGATCGAAGCCGACGGCGGTCGGGCCCGGGCGCTGTCGCTCGACCTCGCCGACCCGACCTCCGTCGACGCCTTCTGCGGCGAGGCCGGCGCTCTCGGCCCGGTCGACGTCCTGGTCAACAACGCCGGAGAGGTGTTCCCCCACACCGGTGTGGGCGCCGACCCCGACGACTTCGCCCGTTCCGTCCACGTCAACCTGCTCGGCGCCCAGCGACTGGCCGCACGCCTCGGCCCCACGATGGTCGAGCGGGGCCACGGCGACATCGTGTTCGTCACCTCCGACGTGGTCGTGCGGCCGCGAACGATCATGGCCTCCTACGTGGCCGCCAAGTCAGGCCTCGAGGGACTGGCCCGTGCCATGCAGATGGAACTGGAGGGGTCCGGCGTCCGAGTGGGCATGGTCCGCCCCGGTCCGTCCAGCACCGAGCAGGGCACCTCGTGGGACGAGCCCACCGTCAACCGGATCGTGTCCGACTGGATCCGCTGGGGCCACATCCGCCACGACGGAGCGCTCCTCCCCCACAACGTGGCCGACGCCGTGGTCGCCATGGTCGCGGCCCCCAAGGGCACCCACCTCAGCCTCATCGAAGTTCAACCCGAAGCACCCGTTCTCCCCGACAGGAGCCACCTGTGACGATCACCGACGAACCCACCACCTCGCTCCCCGAGCCGCCCTGGGTCTCCGGCGGCGAGGGCGAGACCGGACACCTCGAGGAGCTGCGCACCGACCCGATCGCGCTCATGCAGCGCGTCCGCGACGAGTGCGGCGACGTCGGCCAGTTCCGGCTCGCCGACAAGGAGCTGGTCCTGTTCACCGGGGCCGAGGCGAACGAGATCTTCTTCCGAGCGCCGGACGAGGACCTCGACCAGGCCGCCGCGTACCCCTTCATGACGCCGATCTTCGGTGAGGGCGTGGTGTTCGACGCATCGCCGGAACGTCGCCGGGAGCAGCTCCACAACATGGCGCTGCGCGACAAGCAGATGCGGGGTCACGCCGAGACCATCCAGCGCGAGGTCGACGAGATGGTCGCCCGCTGGATCGGCGATGGCGGTGAGGGCCAGATCGACCTGCTCGACTGGTTCGCCGAGCTGACGATCTACACGTCGTCGTCGTGCCTCATCGGGCGCAAGTTCCGCCTGGATCTGGACCGCCGCTTCGCGGAGCTGTACCACGACCTGGAGCGGGGCACCGACGCCATCGCCTACGTCGACGCCCACGCCGACATCCCGAGCTTCCGGGCCCGCGACGCCGCCCGCGTCGGTCTGGTGGAGCTGGTGCAGGGGATCATGGATGGCCGGGAGGCGAGCGGTCCCGTGGAGGGCGACGACCGTGACCTCCTCGACGTGTTGATGTCGCTGCGCGACGAAGAGGGCAAGCTGCGCTTCGACGCCGACCAGATCACCGGCATGTTCATCTCGATGATGTTCGCCGGCCACCACACCACCTCGGGCACTGCGGCGTGGACGCTGATCGAGCTGCTCCGTCACCCCGAGGAGATGGCTGCCGTGGTCGCCGAGCTCGACGAGCTCTACGCCGACGGCACCGAGGTGAGCTACCAGGCCCTGCGCTCGATGCCGATCCTCGAGAGCGCCATCAAGGAGGCGCTCCGGCTCCACCCGCCGCTCATCATCTTGATGCGCGTCGCCAACGTCGACGTCGAGGTGGGCGGCTACCGGATCCCGGCCGGGAAGATGGTGGCAGCCAGCCCGGCCATCTCCAACCGGCTGCCCGAGGCGTTCGGCGACCCGCAGGTGTTCAGGCCCGGCCGCTACCTGGAGGATCCCGGTGCCGACGTCGCCAACCCGTGGAACTGGATCCCCTTCGGGGCCGGCCGCCACCGCTGCGTCGGCGCCCAGTTCGCCATGATGCAGCTCAAGGCGATCTTCTCGGTCCTGCTCAAGGACTGGGAGTTCCGCGCCGCTCAGCCCCTCGAGAGCTACCGCAACGACCACTCGAAGATGGTCGTCCAGCTGGCCCAACCGTGCCTGGTCGACTTCCGTCGCCGTGGCGCCGACGACACCGAGGCGTGGCGCACCACCGCCATCGCCACCGGCGCCGCCGCCTCTGTTCCCACCTCCGGTTCCACCGCCACCGCTCCGACCGCGTCGACCGGTTCGGCCGGCTCCGGAGGCGAAGCCGTCAGCGGGACCCGCGCTTCGGGGTGGCGCATCGCCGTCGACCGAGACCTGTGCCAGGGCCACGCGGTGTGCGAGTCGGAAGCTCCCGGGATCTTCGAGGTCGGCAAGGCCCACACCGTCACCGTGCTCGACGACCGCCCCGCCGACGACCGGCGCGCCGAGGTCGAACAGGCCATCAAGTACTGCCCGACGCACGCCCTGTCGATCGTCGAGGACGACTGACCCGGGAACGACATCCAGCAGTTCGCCATCCCAACCGCCGGCCGGCCCTCGAGTGCCGGCCGGCGGGACCAGTGACCACACTCGAGAACAAGGATCGTTGGAGGATCTGATGACCGCTTACCCCCGTGCCGAGATGGAAGAGATGGTGGAGCGCTGGCTCCAGGTGAACCGGGACGCCGAAGCCGCCGGCAACTGGGAGGCGATGTCCCTCATGTACAAGGAGGACGCCACCTACGGCTGGAACTACGGCTCCAAGGAGAACTTCATGGCCGTGGGCCGTGACGAGATCCGCGACATCGCGCTGGGCCTGGAGATGGGCGGTCTCGACGGCTGGGAGTACCCCTACGAGCACATCCTGATCGACGAGAAGAAGGGCATGGTCGTCGGCTTCTGGCGCCAGATCGCCGTGGGCGCCGAGCGTCCGGGTGGCGGCCAGTACGAGGTGGCCGGCATCGGCGGCAGCTGGTTCCTCTACGGAGGTGACTTCCAGTGGGCGTGGCAGCGCGACTGGTTCGACTTCGGCAACGCCGCCTCGCTGTTCATGGAGATGATGACCGACGGCACCCTGTCCGACGGCATGAAGGCCCGCATGGAGCAGTCGGTCAAGGCCGGTCAGCTCCCCGGCCACTACAGGATCGCCGAGACCCCCGTGGGGCTGTGGGAGATGCCGTCGTGAGCGACCTGCGCGACGCGCTCGACAAGAACCTGATCGACGGCAAGCTCGTCGCATCGTCGGGCGGCGCCACGTTCGAGACCCTGAACCCGGCCACCGAGGAGGTGCTCGGCGTCGCCGCCGACGGCACCGCGGCCGACATGGACGCGGCCATCGACGCAGCCCGTCGGGCCTTCGACTCCGACGTCGCCAACTGGACCACCGACGCCGCGTTCCGGGCCCGGTGCCTCCGCCAGCTTCGCGATGCCATGCAGGCCCACAGCGATGAGCTCCGTGAGCTCACCATCGCCGAGGTCGGCGCGCCCCGGTTCCTCACCACGCTGGCGCAGCTCGACGCTCCGGTCGAGGACCTCGGCTACCTGGCCGACCTGGCCGAGAGCTACGACGGCTGGAAGGTCGACCTGGGCGAGGCCGTCCCGGCCGGCATCCCGAGCCACCGCTGGATCCTCCGCGAGCCCGCTGGCGTGGTCGGAGCGATCACGCCGTGGAACTTCCCCCACCAGATCAACCTGGCCAAGATCGGGCCCGCGCTGGCCGCCGGCTGCACCGCCGTGCTCAAGCCGGCGCCCGACACCCCGTGGGCCGCCGCCGCGCTGGCTCACCTGGTGGCCACCGAGACCGAGATCCCGCCCGGCGTGCTCAACGTCGTGAACTCGTCCGACCACGCCCTGGGGGCAACGCTCTCGTCCGACCCCCGCGTCGACCTGGTGTCGTTCACCGGCTCCACCGCCACCGGCCGCAAGGTCATGGCATCGGCGGCCGAGACCCTCAAGAAGGTCTTCCTGGAGCTGGGCGGCAAGTCGGCGTTCATCATCCTCGACGACGCCGACCTCGGCTCCGCTGCCAGCCTCGCGGCCTTCACCGCCTGCACCCACGCCGGTCAGGGCTGCGCCATCACCACCCGACTGCTGGTCCCCCGGGCCCGCTACGACGAGGCGGTCGACGCCACCGCCGCCACCATGACCGCCCTGGCCCCCGGCGACCCCAACGAGGCCGGCACCATCTGCGGTCCGGTCATCTCGGCCCGCCAGCGGGACCGAATCGAGGAGTACCTGCGCCTGGCGGTCGAGGAGGGAGGATCCTTCGCCGTCGGCGGTGGGCGCCCTGCCGACAAGGAGCGCGGCTTCTTCATCGAGCCCACGCTCGTGACCGGGCTCGACAACTCGGCCCGCGTGGCCCGGGAGGAGATCTTCGGCCCCGTCCTGACGATCATCCCCCACGACGGCGACGACGACGCCGTGCGCATCGCCAACGACTCGCCCTACGGCCTCTCGGGTGCGGTGCACTCGGGCGATCTGGAGCGAGGGTGGGCCGTGGCCCGTCGGGTCCGCACCGGCACCATGGGGATCAACGGAGGCATCTGGTACGGCGGCGACGTGCCGTTCGGCGGCTACAAGGCGTCGGGCATCGGCCGAGAGATGGGCGTAGCCGGTTTCGAGGAGTACCTGGAGACCAAGTCGGTGGCCGAACCGGCCTGACCGCCTCGGAGCGGTCGAACAGCAACAGCAACAGCAGAACAGTGACCAGGGAGCAACAGTGACAACGAGGTTCGAAGGAAAGGTGGCGATCGTGACCGGCGCCGCCGGCGGGATCGGCGAGGCGTACGCCCGCGGTCTCGCAGCAGAGGGTGCGTCGGTGGTGATCGCCGACCTCGACGAGGAGAAGGGCGAGAAGACAGCGGCCGACATCGCCGGTGCCGGTGGGGGCGACTGCGCGTTCGTGCCGGTCGACGTCAGCGACCCGGTCTCCACCCAGGCCATGGCCGACGCCGCCGTCGAGCGGTTCGGCGGCATAGACCTCCTGGTCAACAACGCCGCCATCTACGGCGCCATGCAGTTCGACCTGCTCCTAACGGTCGACTGGGACTACTACCGCAAGTTCATGGGCGTGAACATGGACGGCGCGCTCCTCTGCACCCGGGCCTGCTACCAGCACATGGCCAAGCGGGGCGGTGGCGCCATCGTCAACCAGTCGTCCACCGCCGCCTGGCTGTACTCGGGCTTCTACGGCCTGGCCAAGGTCGGCATGAACGGCCTGACGCAGCAGCTCGCCCACGAGCTGGGCGGCCAGGGAATCCGGGTGAACGCCATCGCCCCCGGCCCGACCGACACCGAGGCCACCCGAAACCAGGTGGGCGAGGGCATGGTCAACACCCTGGTGAAGGACCTGGCCATCAAGCGCCCGGGCACGCCCACCGACATGGTCGGCGCCTGCCTCTTCCTCCTGTCCGACGATGCCGCGTGGGTCACCGGCCAGATCCTGGCCGTCGACGGCGGCCAGATCTTCCGCTCATGAGCGCCGCCCCCGCTCCGGTCGGGTTCATCGGACTCGGCAACATCGGTGGCCCCATGGCCAAGCGACTGATCGGTTGGGCCGGTGGCCTGACCGTCTGCGACGCGCTCCCCGCCGCCACCGAGCCCTTCGCGGCCGGAGGGGCTCACGTGGCCACCACCCCGGCCGAACTGGCCGAGCGCTCCACCGTGATCTCGATCATGGTGCGCGACGACGCGCAGGTGACCGACGTGCTCACCGACCCCGACGGCATCTTGTCCACCGCCCAGCCCGGCACGGTGGTGGCCGTCCACTCCACGGTGCTGGCCGACACCCCGGCCCGCCTGGCCGCCATCTGCGAGGAGAAGGGCGTCCACCTGCTCGACGCCCCGGTGAGCGGCGGCTTCATGGGCGCCCACGAGGGCACCCTCGCCCTGATGATCGGTGGCGACCAAGAAGCGGTCGACCTCGTGCGCGAGCCCTTCGCCACCTTCGCCACCCTGGTGGCCCACCTGGGTCCGGTCGGTGCCGGCACCCAGGCCAAGCTGGCCCGCAACCTGATCACGTTCGCGTCATACTCAGCGGTCGGCGAGGCCATGCGCCTCGCCGAAGCCGCAGGCATCGACCTGAACCTGCTCGGCCAGGTGGTGCGCCACTCCGATCAGGTCACGGGCGGGCCCGGATCGATCATGGTGCGCCCCAGCGCGGCACCGCTCGATCCCTCCGACGGCCTTTACGACAGCTTCTTCCACGGCGCCGCCCTCGGCGAGAAGGACGTCCGCCTGGCCATCGCCCTCGGTGAGGAGCTCGGCGTCGACACCCCCATCGCCCACCTCACCGCCGACCTGCTGCCCAGTGCAATGGGCATGCCGCCAAAGGCCGAGTCGTGAGCGCTGGAGACGGCACCGCCCGCGAGCGCGGCAAGGAGCAGATGCGGGCCGTCTACGGCTGGGACATCGAGCCCACCAAGCCGTTCGAGCTCCAGACCGTCGACCACCTCTTCGGTGAGGTGTGGGGCGGCCGCCCCGACACCCTCTCGGTGCGAGACCTCCGCCTCGTGCTCATCGGGATGACGGTCGGCACCGGCCAGATCGACGTGGCCGGACTCCAGATCGACACCGCCCTCCGCCTGGGCGAGGTGTCACCCGAAGACCTCCGCCATCTGGTGACGTTCCTGTCGCACTACGCCGGCTGGCCCCGAGGAGCGGCGCTCAACAGCGAGGTGGAGCAGATCATCTCCCGCCACGAGGCAGCGAAGTCCGAGGAGGACCCAGGATCATGACCAACGCATCAGCAGCAGCGGGAACCACGACGACGGCGGCGGCTACGACATCCGATGCCTCGGGCGAGCCCTGGGCCGGACGATCCCACGCCGAACTGGCCGAACTGACCCGCGAGCTGCTGATGGCCGGTCACCTGATCGACCGGTCCGGCATGCCCCACGCCATCTCCCTGTTCGGCCGGGAGGGCATGGCCGACGTCGCCATCAAGGAGTGGATGGCCGCCAGCCCCGTCTACACCAAGCGGATGCAGCGCCTCCTCGGCTTCGAGGGCGACACCGTCGAAACCATCTTCAAGGGCATGCAGTGGGACATCGGGGCCCCGCACGAGTTCCTCGACTTCCGCTTCACGGTCATCGACGACCACCACGGCACGTTCCACCTCGACCACTGCGGCGCGCTCATGGACGTCGAACCCATGGGCGAGGACTACGTGACCGCGATG
Source organism: Acidimicrobiales bacterium (assembly GCA_012513855.1). Lineage (GTDB taxonomy): Bacteria > Actinomycetota > Acidimicrobiia > Acidimicrobiales > Iamiaceae > Aquihabitans. The sequence continues at coordinate 7,582 of JAAZBK010000142.1, read as the reverse complement.
TGCCACGACATCGAGGACCCGACCTTCGACGCCACCGCCATCGCGTCGAACCCCTACGCCCAGGTCCGGCCGGTGCACCGGCCGCCCCGCCAGCCGGCCGACCGAAACCCGCACTGCGAGTGGACCGTCACCATCGTCCCCGAGGCCGAGCCGTTGCCGATCCCGGCCGAGGCGATCCAGCTCGGCACCACCCTCGGCGCCCAGCTGCCGTTGCCCGGTCCCTACGCTTCGCTGCCCGACACCGACGGGTGGAACGCCTACGACGCACCGATGGATCCCGATCTGGTCACCGAGCGGTTCTCCTCCGCGGCGCTCGCCCGGATCATGGACGAGCTGGCGTTGCAGGGCCACCTCCTCTCCCACGCCTACCTGATCCAGATCGCCGAGCGGGCCGGAGGCGAGCAGGCAGCCGAGGTGGGCGTCAAGCAGGCGGTGGGCATCGCCGGCGTCACCACCAAGCGGCTCGTGCGTGCGTTCGACATCCAGCCCGACCTCGAGGGCATCGCTGCCGTGCTGGCCGTCCACCCACTGCTCCTCCCCCGCTCCTACGTGTCGACCACCGTCGAACGACGCGACGGTGAGCTGCGCGTGGCCTTCCTCCCCTGCCCGGCGTCGGAGGAGGACGACGGCCTCACCTGGCCGGCCCTGCTCACCCACGCCGACGGACACCGGATGATCGAGGTGGTCGCCGGCTGCACGGCCCCCCAGGCCCGCGTCGTCGTCGCGCCGCCCGCCGAAGGCGAGCTGGCGGCCTGGACCATCAGCATCGATCCCGACGGCGAGCCCTACGCCGAACCGTCGGAGGTGCTCCTCACCGAGTTCTCCACCGGCGCCCTCTTCGAGTTCCAACGCCGCGGCTGACCCAACCAGCCGCAGGTGTGAGTGGTTTGGTCGAATAATCAGACCGAAGTACTCACACCTCCAGCGTCCAACTCGAGGTGTGTGCGCTCTGGTCGAATAATCAGACCGAACTACTCACACCTCAGGCGTTGGACCTAAGCGGGCCCGGTCGAACGCTCGGCGCAGGGCGGCGATGGCGCGCTGCTCGTAGGCCACGGCCGAGGCGGTCACCCGGGTGAAGGCGAACGAGGAGTGGACGTGGCCCGGGAGGATCTGGTGCTCGACGTCGACTCCAGCCGTCCGCAGGACCTCGGCGTAGGCCTTGGAATCGTCTCGGAGCTTGTCGAACTCCACGCCCATGATCCACGCGGGCGGCAGACCCGAGTGGTCGTCGGCGAACAGGGGTGACGCCCACGGCTCCCGGGCCTGGTCACGGTGGTCCAGGTAGCAGTCGAGGTAGGCCTCGATCGTGCTGCGGTCCAGGAGGTAGCCGTCGGGGACGTCGCGGAACGACGGCTGCGACAGCGTGAGGTCGACGGCCGGAACGTCCAACCACTGGTGGCACAGCGCCGGGCCACCCTGTTCGCGAGCCATCAGGCAAATCACCGCAGCGAGGTTGGCTCCGGCCGATTCTCCTCCCACCGCCACGCGACTCGGGTCGACGTCCAGCTCAGCGGCGTGGTCCACCAACCAGGTCAGGGCGGCGTAGCAGTCTTCGACCGGGGTCGGATAGCCGTTCTCCGGGGCCAGGCGGTAGTCGATCGACGCCACCACGCAGCGGGCGCCGGCCGACACCGTGCGGCAGCGGGGATCGCGCTCGTCGAGGGTTCCCGCGCACCAGCCACCCCCGTGGATGAAGACGTAGAGCGGGAACGGTCCCGTACCCGCCGGCGTGTAGGTGCGCACCCTGATGCGGCCGCCCGCGACCGGAACGGTTCGGTCGACCGTCGAAGGCGGCTCGGGTCCCTTGCGCATGACGACGCTGCCGAAGCGCCGTGCAGATTCGGCCGCGAACCGGCGCCGCTCGACCATCGGGGTGTCGTCGGACCGCCGATCCAACGTGTTCATCAGCTTGACGATGCGGGCGATCCGTGGCTCCAGCGGCATTCCGGGAGACTAGGGCCGTCGCCGTGTCCGGCCTGTCACGCCCTCCCTCACCGCCAGCCGCGGGCAAAACGTGGCCAGGACGAGCAGGTTCTGCCCGCGGCTCGACACCCCGGGCAGAAAGTGGCCGGGACGAGCACCGTTTGCCCGGTGGAGCTGAAGGGCTAGCCCCGCAGGGTGGCGCCGTGGGCGGCGGTGACGGCGTCGATCATGCGGCCCCTCGCCTCGGCCACCTCGGCGTCGGTGAGGGTGCGGTCGACCGCCTGGAGCCGGACGGCGTAGGCGAGGCTGCGCGCGCCCTCGGCCACGGGCGCTCCGCGGTAGGTGTCGAACAGCTTGACCGACCACACGAGGTCGTCTGCGGTGCGCAACGTCGACTCCACGGCACTGGCCGACACGGCGTCGGGCACCTCGAACGCGAGGTCGATGTCGCTCGACGGGAAACGGCTGATCTGGCGGTACTCGTCGCTGAGCCGGGGAGCAGCCCACGCCGCATCCAGGTCTATCTCCAGATAGGCGACCCGTTCGGTGACGTCGTGGCGGGCCAGCACCTGCGGATCGATCTCTCCGACGATCCCAACCGGCTGGCCCCCGACCAGGGCTCGGGCTCCCCGGGTGGGGTGCAGGCCGGGAAGCTCGGCGTTCTCGACGGTGACGTCGGCCAGCCGGAGCTGTCGGGCCACGATCTGCCACACCTCCACTGCTGCGGGGGCCTCCTGACCGGCGAGGACCACCGCGAGGTGCTCCTGCTCATCGGGGAGCAGTTGGCCGCTCGGAGGCGGCAGGAAGACGTGGCCGATCTCCCACAGAGCGACGCCGAACTGACGGCGAGCGTGGTTGTGGGCGACCGCCCCGACCAGGCCGGGCAGCAGAGCCGTGCGCAGGATCGACTCGTCGGCCACCAAGGGGTTGACCAGCTCGATGCCGTCGGGGTCGAGCCCGCTGGCCGCCAGCTGGCCGGGAGCCAGGAACGGCAGCGGGAGCACCTCCGCCAGCCCGAGGCCGCACAGCAGGCGTCGCAGCCCCCGGCGGCTGAGCTGGCGGTCGGTCAGACGACCGGCGCGGGGTTCGGTGAGATCACGGCGCGGGATGTTGTCGTAGCCGTGGTGGCGAGCGACCTCCTCGACCACGTCGATCTCGGTGGCCGAGTCGTAGCGCCAGGTTGGGACGGCGACGCTGAGGTCGTCGCCGTCGACCACCGAGGCGAAGCCGATGGCGTCGAGCAGCCCGGCCATCTGGTCGCGGGACAGGTCTGTGCCCAACAGGGCGTTCACCCGGGCGGTGCGGACGAGCACCGGTGGACGCGGCGGCAGCGTGCCCACGACGTCGACCTGCACGGGTTCGGTGGTGGTCCCACAGATCTCGGCGGCGAGCTGGCAGAAGCGGTCGGCGGCCAGGTCGACCACGCCGGGATCGGCGCCCTTCTCGAAGCGGGCAGAGGCCTCCGAGCGCAGACCAACCCGGCGGGACGAGCGGCTGATGGAGGTGGGATCGAACCACGCCATCTCCAACAGCACGTCGGAGGTGGAGGGGCCGATCTCGCACTCGGCGCCACCCATGATCCCGGCCAGGCCGACCGCGCGGTCGTCTCCGTCGCAGATCAGGAGGTCCTCGACGGTGAGCTTGCGCTCCACGTCGTCGAGGGTCACCAGGGTCTCGCCGTCCACCGCCCGGCGCACGCGCAGCGTCTGTTGCGCCACCTTGGCCAGGTCGTAGGGATGGTTGGGCTGGCCCGTCTCCAACATCACGTAGTTGGAGATGTCGACCATGGCCGAGATGGGACGCATGCCCAGGGCCGTGAGCCGTCGCTGCATCCACGCCGGCGACGAGGCGCTCGGGTCCAGCCCGCGCAGCACCCGGGCCACGAAGCGACCGCAGCCGTTCGGATCGACGATGTCGACCGCGAACTCGCCGCCCGATCCGTCGGGAGCAGCGGAGCGTCCTCCCCCGCCCTCGGTTCCCCAGACGACATCGGCCGGTGCCGTCCCTACCGCACGGGTCCAGGCTGGGATGCGGAAGCCCACACCGACCTTGGCGGCCACGTCGCGGGCCAGGCCCATGATCGACATGGCGTCGGGACGGTTTGGGTTCACCTCCAGCTCCCACAGCACGTCGGGCTCGATCGCCAACGCATCGGCGATGGGAGCGCCCAACTCGAGGGCCGGGTCCAGCACCAGGATCCCGGCGTGGTCGTCTCCCAGTCCGAGCTCGCGGGCGGAGCAGAGCATGCCGTTGGACCACTCGCCACGCATCTTTCGGCGGGCGATCTCCATGCCGCCGGGCATGACCGTTCCCAGCGTGGCGAGGGGGACCTTGTCGCCCACCGCCATGTTGAAGGCGCCGCAGCAGATCTGGAGCGCTTCGCCGTCGCCCCGGTCGACCTGGACCAGCTGGATCTTGTCGGCGTTGGGGTGTGGCTCAAGTGCCAGGACCTGAGCGACCTCGATGCCGTCGAGCCCCTCACCCAGGCGGGTCTCCTCCTCCACCGGGGTGCCCAGATCGTCGAAGGCGGCCGCGATCGCCTCCGGTGCAACCGGAGAGTCGAGGAACTCGTGCAGCCAGGATGACAGGACCTTCATCGGTGACCCTTCAGAACTGTTCGAGGAAGCGGACGTCGGTGCCGGTGAGCTCCCGCAGGTCGGTGACCCCGTGGCGGGTGGCCACCAGTCGATCGATGCCGAACCCGAAGGCGAAGCCCGAGAACTCTTCCGGATCGATGCCGCCGTTGCGCAAGACGTTGGGGTGGACCATTCCGCACCCGCCCAGCTCCAGCCACGTGCCGTCGGGTCGCTGGATGTCGAACTCGGCCGACGGTTCGGTGAACGGGAAGTACGAGGGGCGCAGCCGCGACGAGAACCCCTCGCCGAAGTACGCCTTGGTGAAGCGGTCGATGGTGCCGGCCAGGTGGCCGAAGGTGATCCCCCGGTCTATGACCAGGCCTTCGATCTGGTGGAACACCGCCAGGTGGGTGGCGTCGGTGGCCTCGTTGCGGTACACCCGGCCGGGCATCACCGAGTAGATCGGTGGCTGCCGCTCCTCCATGGTCCGGACCTGGACGGGAGAGGTGTGGGTGCGCATCACCACCTCCTTCGGCTCGCCAAGCGCCACGAAGAACGTGTCCTGCATGTCGCGCGCGGGGTGGTAGGTGCCGAAGTTCAGGGCGGTGAAGTTGTGCCAGTCGTCCTCCACCTCAGGACCCTCCGAGACGGTGAAGCCCAAGCCCACGAAGACGTCTTCCAGCTCCTCGATGGCCTGGGTCACCAGGTGGAGGTGGCCGGCGTCGCGGCCGGCACGCACCTCGGTGAGGTCGAGCCGTTCGGCGGTGGCCCGCTCCGCCGCGGCCTGGCCCTCGAGCACCTCCCGCCGCTCGGCCACGGCTGCGGCCAGCACCTCACGGGCTCGGTTGAGGGCCGCCCCCACCTCACGGCGGGCCTCGTGGTCCAACGAGCCCATCTGCTTCTTGAACCCGGTGAGCTCGGAGCCCTTGCCCACCAGGTCTCGCTCCAAGGTCGCCAGCTCATCGAGGGATGCCGCCCCCGCGATCTGGTTGGCGGCCTCGGCCTGGATGCGCCGGATGTCGTCGATCATGGTCCGAGAACCTTGCCGCCTGACCCGGCCCCGAGTCCACTCCGAAACCGGTGACCCGGTGTGTGCCACCATGCCGCTCATGCGGTTCCCGTGGAGTCGTCGCAGTGCGGTGCCCGACGACTGGCGAGAGCTGGCCGCCCGTCACGTCGCGGACTGGGGCACCTACGACCCACCGGATCAGGAACGCCTCGGAGCCCTCATGGCCGAACTGATCGACGGCCACCGATGGGAACCGGCGCGTGGGTTCGAACTGACCGACCGGATGCGGGTGGTGATAGCGATCCAGGCATCGCGCCTCGTCCTCGGGCTGGAGGGCGGAACGGACTGGTACGAGCGGATCACCACCATCGTCGTGCACCGCTCGGTGCTCCGCTTCGACCGGGTCGAGCCGGGGCCGGTCGAGGGCACCGAGGAATGTGGGGTCGTCCACCTCGACGGCCAGACGTCGTACCGGGGCCCAGTGGTGATCTCGTGGGACGCGGCGTCACGCAACGCGCGCCACCCGACCAGAGGCCGAGACGTGGTCATGCACGAGTTCGCCCACGTCCTCGACATGGCCGATGGCGTCGTCGACGGCACCCCGCCCCTCCCCCCGAGCCAGCTGGAGCGGTGGGTCGACGTGTTCACCGACGCGTTCGACCGCCTGGAGGAACACGGGAGCGAGGTGCTCGACGACTACGCCGGCACCGACGCCGGCGAGTTCTTCGCCGTCTCGACCGAGACCTTCTTCACCCGTCCGCTGCAGCTGGCCGAGGCCGAGCCAGAGCTCTACGACCTGCTGCGGGCCTTCTATCGACAGGACCCGGCGGCAGCCGCCACCGACCGCTAACCGCCGGCCCGGCGCTGGCGCAGCACCTCGAACGCCACGACGGTGCCCGCCATGGCCACGTTCAACGACTCGGTCTCACCCGCCATCGGGATGGTGACCACGACGTCGACGTGGTCGACCACGTCGGGATCCAACCCGTGGGCCTCGTTGCCGACGACGACGGCCACCGGCCCCGTCAGATCGACCGAGTCGTAGGGATCGCCCTGGTCGACCAGCGTGGCCACCACCGTGTAGCCCACCGCACGCAGCCGATCGCAGGCCTGGACCCCGGAGGTGACCGACACCACGTCGGCGTTGAACAGCGCGCCAGCCGACGACCGGACCACCTTGGGACTGGTGAAGTCGACCCCGCTCGCGAACACCACCGACCCCGCACCAGCCGCAACCGCAGCGCGCAGGAGGGTGCCGGCGTTGCCCGGGTCGGCCACGTCGTCGAGGACGAGGACGAAGTCGGTCGAATCGGGAGACGGCCAGGGCGCATCGCGCATCTCGACCACCGCGGCCACCCCCTGGGAGGTGACGGCATCGCCCACATGGTCGAGCACGCCTGCCGGCAGCAGCCACGGCTCGATCTGGGTCGACGCCCGGGCCACGACCTCGGCCACCGCAGGCCGGGAGGCCGCGTCCTCGTCGACGAACAGGTCGACCAGGTTGGCGCCGGCGTCGAGGGCGCACCCGATCAGAACCGGGCCCTCCACGACGAACGCCCGCTGCTCAGCCCGCTCCTCACGTCGCCTTACCAGCCTCGTGAGGCGTTGGACGCGTGGGTTGCGAGCCGAGAGCGGGCGCACGATGAGACGACGCTCTGGTCAGCGGCGGTCGGCCGCCGACCTCATGAGGCCTTGGCGGCCTGGGCGTCGGTGGCCACCTTCACCAGAGCGGCGAAGGCACCCGGATCGGTGATGGCGAGGTCGGCGAGGACCTTGCGGTCGACCTCGACCCCGGCCTGCTTCAGACCGTTGATGAAGCGGCTGTAGCTGATGCCGTTGATGCGGCATGCGGCGTTGATGCGGGCGATCCACAGCTTGCGGAACTCGCCCTTGCGGGCCCTGCGGTCGCGGAACGCGTACTGCAGGGAGTGCATCACCTGCTCGTTGGCGGCACGGTACGAACGGCTCTTGTTGCCGTAGTAACCCTTGGCGCGCTCGAGCGTGGCGCGGCGGTGCTTCTTGGAATGGACGGCGCGCTTGACCCTGGCCATTGGAGGGCTCCTTTCGAGAG